>DATGZZ010000410.1:0-5967 GCA_035296945.1 Reyranella sp. | reverse complement strand
CAGGAGGGCCAGCTCACGCGCGCCACCGACGACCTCGAGGAACGCACGCGCGAGCGCGACCGTATCTGGAACGTGTCGGAAGACCTTCTCGGGGTCGCGACCTTCGACGGCGACTTCGTCAGCGTCAATCCCGCCTGGGAGAAGGTGCTGGGCTGGAGCGAGGCCGAGGTGAAGGGCTTGCAGATCGACGGGTTGCGCCATCCCGACGACGCGGCGCACTCGCTGCAGGCGCGCCGGCGCCTGGCCGAGGGCACGCCGACCGTGCGCTTCCAGAACCGCTTCCGCCACAAGGACGACAGCTGGCACTGGATCTCCTGGGCGATGATGACCGACCAGGGGCTGATCTACGTCTCCGGCCGCGACGTCACCGCCGAGAGGCAGGCCGAGGAGGCGCTGCGCAAGGCCGAGGCCGATGCCGCGCACCGCCACAAGATGGAGGCGCTGGGTCAGCTCACCGGCGGCGTGGCGCACGATTTCAACAACCTCCTGATGATCGTGAGCGGCTACATCCCACGGCTCAAGGAGGCGGTCGGCTCCGACCTCAGGGCGAGCCAGGCGGCGCTGGCCATCGAATCGGCAAGCCGCCGCGGCGCCGCGCTGACCCGCCAGCTGCTGAGCTTCTCGCGCCGCCAGCCGCTCAATCCGGAAGTGATCGATGCGGCGTCGACCATCAGGCAGCTGGAACCGATCCTGCGCAGCACGGTCGGCCCGCAGGTGCGTCTGGCATTCGCCCTCGCCCGCGATCTCGGGATGGTCCACGTCGATAGCAGCGAGTTCGAGCTGGCGCTGCTCAACATCGTGTTGAACGCCCGGGACGCCATCCCGAAGGACGGCGCCGTGACGATCTCGGCGGAGAACAGGCAGCTCGAGGTCGGGCGCGCGCCGGACGGCCTCGGTGGCGCCTTCGTGGTGATCGCGGTGAGCGACAGCGGGCAGGGGATGACAGCGGACGTCCTGCCGCGGGTGTTCGATCCTTTCTTCACGACCAAGGCCGTGGGCAGGGGCACCGGGCTCGGCCTGTCGCAGGTGCACGGCTTTTGCCGCCAGTCGGGCGGCACGGTCACGATCGACAGCACGGCGGGCAGCGGCACCGTCGTCACGCTCTACCTGCCGCGCTCGCATGATTCGCGGCCCAGCACCCACGATGACGAAGCCGCGCCCGCCGCGGCGGCCGGCAAGGTGCTGCTCGTCGAGGACAATGTCGACGTGGCCGAGGTCAGCCAGGCGATGCTCGAGGAGATCGGCTATACGGTGCGGCTGGCGGCCGATGCCCGGCAGGCGCTGGTATTGTTCGAGGCAGAGCGCTTCGACCTCGTGGTCAGCGACATCGTCATGCCCGGCGGCATGAACGGCATCGAGCTCGCCGAGGAGCTGCGTCATCGCAACCCCGGGCTGCCGATCGTGCTGGTGAGCGGCTACACCGCCTCGGCCAGCGCTGCACCCGAGCAGTTCCCGGTGTTGCGCAAGCCGTTCCGCATGGAGCAGCTCGCCCAGGCGATCGCCCGGGTGTCGAGCTGAAAACCTCAGGGCGAGGTGGTCATGTCGCTGCTAACGTTTGGCTCCGCCTGTGGGGCGCGCCGTTCCCGCGCGAGGCGTCGAATGGGCAGCGGCCAGGCGGAGTTCCTCGAGCCAGCGCCGCGCCTGGTGCAGGCTGTGGAACAGCCTGACCGGACGATCGCCCTCGGTGATTCCCGCAAAGGCCTTGGCGAAGCCTTCGTCGTTCGGGCTGACAATGAAAGCGACGGGGCCGCGCATGTCACTGTTGGGATCGCCGCGAAGCGTGCCGGCAATCGTGTCGATCTGATCCTTGGTCAGCACCCAGTGCGACGACGAGACGTCGATGATCTTGGCATAGTGCGCGACGCGAGCTTCGATCAGCTCTTTTACATTGTTGGCGAGATCTTCGGCCGTGATCTCGCCATGGGCGACGATGACGACCAGACGTTGGATCGGCACGATATCCATGTGCAGCGGCATGGCTTCCTCCGCAGTACCAACCCCGTTCCGATCAACTTAGGCATAACCGGGCCGCACGTCAGCGGTAATAAGGTTCAAAACGGATGCAGATGGGCTGTTGACAGCTAGGTGCTTGCAAAGTCCTCGCCGTGACCCTAGGAGCGTTGCAGCGGGGGAGTATCATGAACGAGTTGGGGGCAGTGATCGCGTGGCGCCTGGCGTTTCTCGAGCGCGAGCTCGATCGCATGGGCGGCGCGGCTGACGATGCCGAGCACGAGCTGCGCCTCAGTCCGACCGATACGGCGGCGAGCCGGCGGCTCGAGGCGATCTATGCCTTGGCCGGCAAGACGTGGGCCGAGATCCAGGAGCTGCGCGTCCGCCAGCCCGGCCGCTATGCCGTCATCCACTACGACCACCATGCCGACGCCGAAGCCGGCCGCGCCTGGCGCCAGGCGCTCGGCTAACAGACCTACTTCAGCCCATAGATCGAAAAGTCGTTGGCGACTTCCGGATTGATGGTGCGCGCCGCCTCTTGGTCGCCCTTGCCGGCAGCGTCGCCCGTCCCGATCCTGGCCAGGCCGCGGCCGTAGAGCGACAGGGCGCGGTTGGGATCGATCGTGAGCGCGGCGTTGTATTCGTTCAACGCCAGCGCCGGGTCGCCGAGCTTCAGGTAGATGAAGCCGCGCGTGTCGCGGACTTCCAGGTTCAGCGGCAGGAGTTTCAGCGCCTGGTCGCTGTCGGCGAGGGCGGCCACCAGGTCGCTGCCGGCGACGGCGCGGCTCAGCGCACGGTTGTTGTAGGCCAGCCCCATGCCGGGATCGATCTCGATGGCCGAGCCGTAGTCGGCGATCGCCTTGTCGTACTGCTTGAGGGCAAACTCGGCATAGCCGCGATTGTAGAAGGCGAGCGGATTGCGCCGGTCGATCGTGATCGCCTGGTCGAGCAGTGCGACGGCGGCGCCGGGCTGGCCCTGCATCGCGCGGATGGCGGCGAGGTTGATCAGGGCCGCGGTGTAGCGCGGATCGATCTTGAGTGCCGCCTCATAGTCACGCGCCGCGCCGGCGAAGTTGCCGCGCCGGCTCTCGATCTGGCCGCGTGTCACGAGCACGGTCGGCTTGTCGGGCGCCAGCGCCACGGCGCGGTTGAGATCGGCCATGGCGCGACCGAGGTCGCCGAGCTGGCCGAAGGCGTCGCCGCGGCTCACCAGCGCCTCGACATTGTCGGGCTCGATCACCAGCACCTTGTCGAAGTCCTCGATGGCGCGGTCGTAGGCACGCTTGCGCACCGCCAGCAGCACGCCACGGCCGAGGAAGGCGAGCGACGATTTCGGGTCGGCCTTGATCGCCGCGCTGTAGTCTTCCATCGCCTTGTCGGTCTGGCCGCTGGCGTCGAGCGCCACGGCGCGCCGGTAGAGTGCCAGCGAATCGGGGTTGTTGGGATCGATCAGCCGGTCGTAGCGCTGCACCGCCTCGACATAGTCCTCGCCGGCCAGCGCCCTGTCGCCGATCGCCGTGCGCGCGATACCGCGCGTCAATCGCGCCAATGCAATCTCGTCAGGTTTGAGCTGGCGGCTCTGCAGCGCCTTGGAGCAGGCGGCGGCGCGGCTCTGGGCGTCGGCCTGCGTCGGAAACAGGCCCGACACGCACTCGGCGTAGGCCTGCCTGGTTGCGGCCTCGTCGGCGTCGGCAGCGGCGACCGGTGCAGGAGCTGGAACGGTCGCAGCGGCAGGAGCGGGGGGTGAGGGTGTGGCGGGCTGGGTCGCGGCCGGACTCGGAGCCGGCGCAGGCGCCCGGCCGAGGTGGTCCACCGCGAGATAGCCGATCACCGCGACCAGGAGCGCCATGGCGAAAATCAGGAATTTGTTGCTTGCCGACATCGGCCGTTCCCCCGCCTTCGACAAGTAGAAGGTTTCCACCATCGCGACAACTTGTATGCTGGGGACGGCGTGACACTGACCTACTCCACGATCTGCAAGGGCTGCTGGCAGCAGAAGCACATGCCGATACCGTTGCGCGGCGTGCTGTCGGCGCCGTTCCGCGTCGTCGGCATACGGCCAAGCCGCATGAACCCCAACATTTGCACGATCTGCGAGCTGATGTTCGAGCGCACGATGAAGGCGCGCACGGTGACGATCGACGCCACTGTCCTGTTCGCCGACCTGCGTGCCTACACCCAGCTGTCGCAGTCGAAATCGCCGGCCGAGATGGCAGGCTTTCTCGACGAGTTCTACGACCGCTGCGCCAACGCCATCTGGCGTCACGACGGGCTTTTGAACAAGACCATCGGCGACGCCGTGATGGCGATCTTCAACTTCCCCATCGGCCACGCCGACCATGCCCGGCAGGCCGTGCTGGCCGCGCGCGAGATGCAGCGCGACTTCGCGGCGCGCCGCGACGAGTTCGGCGTCGGCATCGGTATCCATTGCGGCCAGGTGAGCTTCGGCGAGTTCGGCCATTCGCATCGCGACGTCACCGCCATCGGCACGGTGGTGAACACCGCCGCGCGCATCCAGGCGGCGGCCGAAGCGGGCCAGATCCTGGTGACCGAGGAGGTCTGCCGCAGCGTCGGCGCCGATCTCGCCGGCGCCCCGCCGCGGGAGCACCGCCTGAAAGGCTTTGACGATCCGATCAGGCTCTACGCCGCCTGAGCAGTCGTCTTGATCGTCACGTCCTTTCCCCGCGCGGTCCGCGAGATCGAGCACACGACGATCCCGCTGAAGGACGGCACGCGGCTGGCGGCGCGTATATGGCTGCCCGAGGACGCCGAAGCCGACCCGGTGCCCGCGCTGCTGGAGTATCTGCCCTATCGCAAGCGTGACGGCACGCGTGAGCGCGACGCGCTCACCCACCCGTACCTCGCCGGCCACGGCTACGCCGCGGTGCGCGTCGACATCCGCGGCAGCGGCGACTCCGAGGGCGTGCTCGCCGACGAATACAGCCAGCCGGAACTCGACGATGCGCTGGAGGTGATCGACTGGCTCGCCAGCCAGCCATGGTGCAGCGGCGCGGTCGGCATGTTCGGCATCTCGTGGGGCGGCTTCAACGCCTTGCAGGTCGCGGCCCTGCAGCCGCCGGCGCTCAAGGCCGTCGTCACGCTGTGCTCGACCGACGACCGCTACGCCGACGACGTGCACTACATGGGCGGCGCGAAGCTCGCCTCGGCCGACCTCGGCTGGGGTGGCTTCTTCTTTGCCGACATGTGCCATCCGCCCGATCCCCTCCTGGTCGGCGAGCGCTGGCGCGAGATGTGGCTGGAGCGGCTGCACAACATGCCGTTGTTCCTCGAGCGCTGGCTAAGACACCAGCGGCGCGACGCCTACTGGCGGCACGGCTCGGTGTGCGAGGACTACAGCGCCATCCGCTGCCCGGTCTTCGCCGTCGGCGGCTGGACCGATGGCTACACCAACAGCGTCGCGCGCCTGCTCGAGCATCTCGACGTGCCGCGCAAGGGCCTGATCGGTCCGTGGGCGCATGCCTATCCGCATTTTGCCAAGCCCGGTCCGCAGATCGGCTTCCTGCAGGAGATGCTGCGCTGGTGGGACCATTGGCTGAAGGACAAGCCGACCGGCGTCATGGACGAGCCGATGCTGCGCGCCTGGATGACCGCGAGCCATCAGCCGGCGTCGCATCACGAGACGTTGCCGGGACGCTGGGTGGCCGAGCCCGCCTGGCCGCCTCACGACCGCAAGCCGCATCGCCTGTTCCTGGCCGACTCAGGGCTGGCGTTGCTGAGCGCGCCGCTTGCGCCGCGCGACGTGCGCTCGCCGCAAACGCTGGGCAGCGAGGGTGGCGAATGGTGTCCGTTCGGGCGCGGTCGCGATCAGGCGGGCGATCAGCGTCCCGACGACATCCGCTCGCTGCTGTTCGAGACGCCGCCGCTCGACCAGACCATGGAGATCCTGGGCGCGCCGGTCATCACGCTCGACCTTGCCTGCGACAAGCCTGTCGCCAACCTGGTGGTCCGCCTGTGCGACGTCCATCCGTCGGGCGAATCGCTGCGCGTGAGCTTGGG
>DATGZZ010000409.1:0-3348 GCA_035296945.1 Reyranella sp. | reverse complement strand
GCCATGAACAGGCCGAGGCCGGCGCCGAACACGAACATCCCGGTCAGGCCGAGCACCAGGCTTCTGTGCTCGAGCCAAAAGCCGATGGCGGCAAAGGCGAGCAGCGCGACCAGGCAGAACGTCATGCCGATCACCCCGACCACACGCATGCCCCAGCGATGGCTGAGCACGATGCCGAGCGGGGCCAGCAGGCCGATCGCCACGGGGATCAGGGCAAGCTTCAGCCCGGTCACGCGCGCGCTGTCGTGCCAACCGTGCAGCAGCGCATACGACGACAGGAAGAGCATGGCGTAGAGCAGGGCATAGCCCAGTGCCACGCCGATGATGCCGGAACTGAAGCCGCCGGCGCGAAACAAGCCGAGCTCGATGAGCGGGAAGGCCGCCTTGCGCTCCCGCTTGACGAACATGAACAGAAACGCGGCTGCGCTTGCCACGCAGGCGATCATCGGCAGCGACAGGAGGGGCCAGACCGAGAGCTGGTTCAGCGCCAGCACCGCGAGCAGAAGCGACGGCATGAGGAGCAAGGCACCCGGCCAGTCGAACGTCTCGGCGACGATATCCGCCGTGCGCGGCAGGACCAGCCAGCCCAGCACGGCGGCGACGACGGCGAAGGGCACGGCCACCCAGAACAGCCATTGCCAGCCCAGCGAGGCGAGCAGCAGTCCGCCCACCATGGGTCCGATGCTGACGCCGATCGCCTGCGCGGCGGTGAAACAGCCGATGGCGTGGGCGCGTTTATCGGCCGGCACCGACTTCACCAGGATGGCGATGCTGTTGGCGCCCAGCAGGCTGCCGCCGATGCCCTGCAGGATGCGCCAGGCGACCAGCGTGGGCAGGTCCTGCGCCAGTCCGCACATCAGGGAGGCGGCGCCAAACACGGCAAAGCCCGTGAGATAGAGCAGCTTGCGGCCGAACATTTCGCAGAGGCGGGCGAACATCGGCAGGCACGCGGCAAAGGCCAGCAGATAGGCGATGGCGACCCAGCGCACCTCGTTGACCGACGCCTTGAAGGTCTGCTGCAAGGTGGGCAGGGCAAGCTGGACGATGCTGGCATCGACCTGGCCGATGAAGGCGCCGATGCAGGTGACGCCGACCACCAGCCAGGGATGAAAGCTCTGCCGGCTGAGGAACGCCAGCGGCGCCGGCTCGAAACTCCGTCCCCGCATGGCGCTTTTAGCGCGGCAACTCGTATTTCAGCGTCACCTCGCCCAGGCCCTCGATCTTGCCGACAGCCGTGCTGCCCGGCGGCACGAACTGGCAGGCGACCATGCTGCCGGTCGAGACGATCATGCCCTTCTTCAAGGTCTTGCCGTGCTCGCCGAGCTTGTTGGCGAGCCAGGCCAGCGAATTGTAGCAATGGCCCAGCACCTCACCCGAGTTGCCCTCGCGCATGACCTTGCCGTCGAAGGCGATCGAACCGCTGAGGTTGCCGATGTCGAGGCTCTTCCAGTTCTTGTTGGGCTTGGCGAGCAGCGAGCCGCCGTTCCAGCCGACATCCATCACCAACCAGGGAAGGGTGAGCCGGCTGTAGTCGGCGCCACGGTCTTCGATCAGCTCGAAGCCCGCACGCGCCTCGCCGATGTAGGGCTCGATCGACTCCTTGTCGTAGGGCTTGCCCTTGGGCCGCGGCACGTCGGCGTTGACGGTCAGGATCACTTCCAACTCGACGCCGAGTCTCGCCCACTGGTCGGCGCGCACCGAGGCCTTGTGCTCGAACACGCGCTTCCTCCGGATCGGCCCGTAGGCGGGGCCGCGTATGCCGGTCTGCTCCCAGATCTGCGGCGAGGTCAGCGCGATCTTGTAGCCGACCAGCGGTCCCTGCCTCGGCACGAGCTTCTTCAGCAGCGCATCCTGCACCTTGTAGGCCGTGCGCTCGTCCTCGATCGCGAACTGCTCGGGCCACCAGCCGACGACGGCGCGCGAGCGATGGACCTGGTGAAGCCAGTTGGCGGCCTTGGCGATGCTGAATGCCATGCATTCCTCCCCTTGCGTGTCTTCGTGCCGGCCGCATAGTGCCACCATGGCGGGGAAATCGGTGCAACATTTCGGGCCAATGCATCTGGGGCCGGTGCGGGCCGGCGCGCTGGTCGGTGTCGTGCTGGCCGGTGGCGAAGGCCGGCGCATGGGACCGGGCGTGCCGAAGCCGCTGCGACCGCTGGGCGGCCGGCCGATGGTGGCGCATGTCGTCGAGCGCCTGCGGCCGCAGGTCATGGATCTCGTCGTCGTCGCCAACGATCCATTGCCCGGCGTGCGCGCGCTCAAGGTGGCGGTGATTGCCGACCCGCCCGACATCCAGCGCGCCGCTCGGCGCGAGGGCCGGCGGCTCGGACCGCTTGCCGGCGTGCTGGCCGGCATGGAATGGGCGCGCAAGCATCATCCGCATGCCGGCTGGATCCTGACCGCGCCAGCCGATGCGCCGTTCCTGCCGATGGACCTCACGGTGCGGCTGTGCGGCCTCATGCACGTGCCGGAGCCCGACGTCCTGATGGTGCGGCACGGCCGGCGGCGCGAACATGCACTGGCC
This sequence comes from Reyranella sp., assembly GCA_035296945.1. Taxonomy (GTDB): domain Bacteria; phylum Pseudomonadota; class Alphaproteobacteria; order Reyranellales; family Reyranellaceae; genus Reyranella. The sequence continues at coordinate 824 of DATGZZ010000409.1, read as the reverse complement.
GTGTGGTCGGTAAAGCTCGCCGGCGATCTCAGGCGCGCATTGCTGGAAGAGGGGCTGCGGCGCGTCGACGCCTTCGCCGAGCGCTACGTGCTGGCGGAACTTGCCTGGCCCGGCGGCGGCGCACCGTTCCTGAACATCAATACGCCAGCGGATCTCACTCTCGCGGCTCGTCGGCTCGCTCCAGCTCGACCACGTTCCCGTCGATGACGAGCTTGCCGGCATTCTCGAAATTGACGGTGATGCGATGGCCGATCATCGACTGGACCTGGCCCAGACCCCAGTCGGGCTGGCCGGGATGGCGCACGAAGTCGCCGGGCGAGAGCAGGGCGTTGCCGGGCTTGTCGAACAAGCTTTAGTGACTCCCCTGTGAGGTATAAGACCCCCATCTTCACCCAAGGAGGACACCGATGACCACTACCCGGATCGCCATCGCTTCTGCCCTCGCCGCCGCCCTGGTACTGCCGGCGGCCACGCAGGCGCAGGGCAACATGGAGAAGTGCTACGGCATTGCCAAGGCCGGCAAGAATGACTGCCAGACGGCGAAGTCCTCGTGCGCCGGCACGTCAAAGACGGATGCACAGGCCGACGCCTGGATCTCGGTGCCCAGGGGCGTCTGCGACAAGCTAGTCGGCGGCAAGACGACCGCGGGCTGATCGCCATGGACCCGGTCGCCGGCATCGGGCTGCGTTCACCGCATTTGGCGGGGATCGCGCGCGAGCGGCCGGCGACCGGCTTCCTGGAAATTCACGCCGAGAACTATCTCAGCAGATCGGAAGCCGTCGAAGCCTTGCGGGCTGATTACGCGTTTTCTGTTCATGCCGTCG
>DATGZZ010000408.1:0-6602 GCA_035296945.1 Reyranella sp. | reverse complement strand
AGCGCCGTCTGCACTGCCGCCACGGCCGCCGTCTCGCCAGGCGGCGAGAGATGGGCGAACTCGGCCTGCGATGTGCCGTTCCAGCTGATGACGACCGAGCCGTAGCCGACGACGACCAGGGCGATCAGCCAGAAGGGCGTGTCCGCCTCCAGAAGGCCGATGGCGATACAGCCCAAGGTCATGGCGATGCCGGTCCAGCCCAGCACCACCATGCGCGGGATGCGGTCGCCGATCGCGCCGCTCACCAGCCGCATGGCCGTGCCGGCGAGCTGCGAGATCGACAGCAGGAGGCCGGCGCGGGCGATGCTGAGAGCGCAATGCTCGTAAAGATAGGTGACCAGATAGAAGGTGAAGGTGTGCTGGGCGATGACATAGACGAAGGCCGACCAGCCGAGCACGCGCAGCTGGGCGTGGCCCAGCACGAAGCGGATCGAGCGCCAGATGCCGATCGACGGCGCGCCGGCGGCGACCACGACATCGATGCGCGAGCGCAACAGTTCGACGATCAGGATCGCCGCGAGGGCCATCGCGGCGGCGACCAGGCTGGCACCGCGCCAGCCGAAATGGGTCAGCAGGAAAGGGAAGATGATGCCGGCCAGGGCGAAGCCGATGGGCACACCGGTCTGCTTGATCGAGAAGACGATGCCGAACCATTGGCGCGGCACGCGCTGGGCCAGCACATGCGCCGAGGCGGGATTGATCGGCCCTTGCGCGGCGCCGATGAAGGCCACCGCGATCACGGTCGCCGCGACCAGCGCCAGGGCGTTGAAGGCAAGCCCGATGGCGGCCATCAGCAGGGCGAACTGGCAGACCCGCACGGCGCCCAGCCGCACGATGGGTCCAGCCGCGAACAGCGCTAGAACGGCGGCAACGGCGTAGATGACGGCGGTGAAGATGCCGACCAGCTTGGGATCGATCGCGAGATCCTTCGCGACCGCCGGCATCATGACGCCGAGCGCCAGCACACACAGCGAGACCATCGCCTGGATGGCCAGCATGGTGGCCACCGGGACGACCGCGCGGTGCATGGCGAAGCGACTACATCCCGTAGAGGTCGGCCTTGTTCAGCACCGTGTTGCGCAGGATGCGGATCGAGGCGACGTCGACCATGACGCCGTCGACGTTGATGGCGCCCAGCCCCTGCGCCTCGGCCTCGGCATAGGCCTTCTCGAGCTTGCGCGCCCGCGCCACGTCCTCGGGCTTGGGCGAATAGATCTCCAGCGCATGCTCGATCTGCGAGGGATGGATCGCCCACTTGCCGACGCAGCCCAGGATCATCGAGCGCTTGCACTCCTCGCGATAGGACTCGGAATTGCGGAAGTCGGCGAACGGGCCGTCGACCGGGTCGATGCCGGCGGCGCGGCAGGCCATCACCAGCCGAAAGCGGGCATAGTGCCAGAGGTCGCCCGGATAGCCGTCGTTGGTGCCGACGTTCTTGTTGGTGACGCCCATCGAAGCCGAGAAGTCGCCCATGCCGAATACCAGGCATTCGAGCCGCGGCGTCGACTTGGCTATGGCGTCGACGTTCTGCATGCCCTCGACCTCTTCGATGAGAGCTTCCAGGCCGATGCGGTTCTTGAGCTTCAGCTTCTTCTCGAGCTGGTGCAGCAGCTTGTCGGCGAACAGCACGTCGGCCGGCGTCATCACCTTCGTCATCATGATGGTGTCGAGATGCTCGCCCGCGCCCTCGACCACCTCGATGATGTCCTCGAAGGCATATTCGGTGGTGAGGTCGTTGATGCGCACGCAGCGCGTCTTGCCTTTCCAGTTCAGCGTCTTCAGCGCCTGGACGATCTTCTTGCGCGCGTCGCGCTTCTGGCTGGGGGCGACGGCGTCCTCGAGGTCGAGGAAGACATGGTCGGCCTTCGACTCGGATGCCTTCTGCATCATCTTCTCGCTCGAGCCGGGCGTGGAAAGCTGCACGCGGCGGGCGCGGCGCGGACGGTCGGTCATGTCATGTCTCCTCAGGCAACGATCTTTTCGGCCCGCAGACGCGCAATATCCGCGCCCCCGAGACCGAGACGGGTCAGATACTCATCGGTGTGCTCGCCCAGCAAGGGGGCGCGATGGCGCACGCGACCGGGCGTCTCGCTCATCTTGATGGCCACGCCCGCGACCTTCATGTCGCCGTCGAGGCCGGGGTGGGGCACGGACACAACCATGTCACGGGCGGCGAAGTGCGGGTTGGCGAAGACGTCGCGCACGTCGTTGACCGGCGCGAACGGCACCTGGCCGCCGAGATGAGCCAGAAGCTCCTGCTTGGTGCGCTGGCTGGTGAAGGCCGACACCGCGCCGATGATCTCGTCCTGGTGGGCACGGCGGTCCTGGACGGTGGAGAGCCGCGGGTCGGTGCCCATCTCCGGCTGGCCGATCAGGCGGCAGAGGATGGGGAAGTGCGTGTCGGCATGGGCGGCGATGGTGACGTGGCCATCCTTGGCCGGGAACATGCCGAACGGGCAAAGCAGGGGATGGTGGTTGCCCTCCGGCACCGGCACGCCACCGGTGAAGGAATGCTGGTGCACGATGCGCTCGCACATCGACAGGATGGCGTCGACCATGCCGACATCGACGAACTGGCCGCGGCCGGTCTTGTGGGCGCGCAGGATGGCGCTGACGATGCCGACGGCGCACATGGTCGCCGGCATCAGGTCGCCGATGCCGGGGCCAACCTTCATGGGCGTGTGCTTGTCCGGCCCTGTGATTGCCATGACGCCGCCGAAGGCCTGGGCCACGACATCGTAGGCCGGCCAGTCGGTATAGGGGCTGCGGCCCGTACGCCAGTCGCCGAAGCCGCGGATGGTGGCGTAGACCAGCTTGGGGAAGCGCTCGTGCAGGGTCTCGTAGCCCAGCCCCAGGCGATCCATGACGCCGCCGCGATAGTTCTCGACCACGGCATCGGCGCCGTCGCACAGCCGCATCACCAGCTCACGACCCTCGGGCTGCTTCAGGTCGATGGCGATCGACTTCTTGTTGCGATTGACCGAGGCGAAGTAGCCGCCGAAGGCCTTCAGCTTGTCGTCGGCATGGTAGGGACCGACGATGCGCGTGTGGTCGCCGTCGAGCGGCTCGACCTTGATGATCTCGGCGCCCTGGTCGGCCAGCAGCATGGTGCAGAACGGGCCGGCCAGCATCTGCGTGAGATCGACGATGCGGACTCCGTCGAGGGCACCGGTGGTCATGTCTGGGACCGCGGGCGTCCCGCCCGCTCATGATCATGAGGCGGGCGAGACGCCCGCGGTCCCGGAAGAAGCGCTTCTCGCATCATTTTTCACCCCAATGGCTGCGCCGCTTCATCAGAACCGTGCGCTCGCCTTCGAAGATGTGCTTGTCGTCCTGGTTCACGCCGTAGTGCTTGAAGCGCACGATGCCGGCGTCGGGCTGCTTGGCGTCGCTGGTCTCCAGCACCTCGCTGTAACAATAGAGCGTGTCGCCGTGATAGAGCGGGCCCTTCAGCCGGATCTTGTCCATGCCGAGCTCCATCAGCGCATTCTCGGCCGTGTCCTCCGCGGCAAGCCCGATGCACATCGAGATGGTGACGCCGCCGAAGCCCAGCCGCTGGCCGTAGTTGGTGCTCTTGGTCAGGTGCTCGTTGAAGTGCGCTTCAGCCGTGTTCATGGTCACGTTGGTGATCCAGACCTGCTCCATCGGCTCGACGGTCTTGCCGCGGGCATGGCGGAGCACGTCGCCGACATGGAAGTCCTCGAAGTAGTTGGCCTTGCCGGTGAGCGAAGAGACCTTCATCAGTTCCTCCCGCGACCCAGCAGCCGGTCGGAGATGATGCGCTTCTGGATCTCCGAGGTGCCCTCGAAGATCTTGGTGAGCCTGGCATCGCGCCAGTGGCGCTCGACGGCATGCAACGTGGTGTAGCCCGCGCCACCATGGATCTGGATGCCCTCGCTGCACACGCGCTCGGCCATCTCCGAGGCGAACAGCTTCACCATCGAGGCTTCCTTGTCGCAGCGCTGTCCGGTGTCGATCTGCTCGCAGACGAAGTAGTTGAGCTGGCGCGCCGCCTCGATCTGGGTCGCCATCTCAGCGATCTTGAAGCGGATCGCCTGGAAGTCGGAGATCGGGCGCTCGAACTGCCGGCGTTCGTTGGCGTACTTGATCGAATCGTCCAATGCGCCCTGGGCCAGGCCAATGGCGCGAGCGGCGGTGTGGGCGCGCGCCGTCTCCAGGCCCGAGGTGGCATAGTAGAAGGCATGGCCTTCCTCGCCGATCATGTCGGCGGCGTCGACGCGGAAGTTGTCGAAGGCCAGTTCATATGTCTTCCAGCCGAAATAGCCGATCTTGGGGATCGGCGCGCCGCTGCAGCCCTTGGGCAGCGTGCCGCGCTTCTTCTCGACCATGAACATGGACAGCCCCATGTGGCGCTTGCCCGCCGGCGCATCGGAGGTGCGGGCAATGATGATCAGGAAGTCGGCGCCGTCGGCGAAGGTGCACCAGTATTTGTTGCCGCTGATCAGGTAGCCGGTGCCGTCCTTCCTGGCGCGGCACGAGATGTTGGAGATGTCGGAGCCGGCGTTGGGCTCGGACATCGAGAAGGCGCCCAAAAACTCGCCCTTGGCCATGCGGGGCAGGTAGCGGGCGCGCTGCTCCTCGCTCATCATCTGCGCGCCGATCAGGAGGTTGCCGCGGGCGATCAGCGAGGCGACGCTCATCCAGCCGCGCGACAGTTCCTCGGTGACCAGGCAGTACTCGAAGCAGCCCAGCCCGAGGCCGCCATACTGCTCGGGGATCAGGATGCCGAAGTAGCCGAGCTCGGACATCTTGTCCCGGAGGTCCATCGGGATGTCGCCCTTCTCGGGATCGAGCTTGTTGGCTATGGGCAGGACTTCGTTGAGCGTGAATTCGCGCGCCTGCTCCTGGATCATGCGGCGCTCTTCGGTGATGTACGGCATTTAGGCGTTCCTGAGACGGACGAGGTTGGTGCGCTTGAAGTCGATGGCGAGCTCTTCGCGCTGGTTGAAGCCCTTGGTGTGCCAGGTGACGATCCCGAAGCCCTTGTGGGAGTCAGAGACGCGCCGGTCCAGCACCTGCGACTCGGCCCTGAGCGAATCGCCGGGATAGACAGGTCGGTGATAGGTGAGCTCGTTGACGCCGAGGAACGGCCCACCGCCTTCGCTCAGGTCCTCGACGGTGAGGCCGAACACCGTCGTGAAGACCAGCAACGGGTTGGCGACGATGCCGGGATGGCCGTGCGCCCTGGCATACTCGGCGTTGAAGTAGTGCGGGTTGAAATGCAGCGTCAGGGTCGAGAAGAGGGTGCTCTCCGACTCGGTGACGGTGCGGCCCCAATGATGCTTGAACACGCGCCCGGGCTCGAAGTCCTCATAGCGGTTGCCCTTCGGCACCAGCCGCGCCCGCGTCCTGAAATCCTCTGCCATTTCCTCTCCTAAACCAGCAGCACCAACACCACCTCACCCTGAGGAGCGCACGCAGTGCGCGTCTCGAAGGGTGGGCGACACCGAGACTGCTTCCCACCCTTCGAGACGCGGCCCGGCGGGCCGCTCCTCAGGGTGAGGCCTTCACTTCGCCGACGCTCTCGCGAGCTCGCCCACGTCGCTCAGGCTGTCGAGGCGCTCGATGGCGTCGTACAGGCGGCTCGTGCCGTACGCACCCAGCACCGGCGTCACCAGGCTCTCGAACTTGGTCTCGATCGCCTTGCGCTGCTTCTTGACGTCGGCCCACGGGATGCCCGAATCGTGGCTCGCCTCGATGGTCGTGCCGTCGTCGAGCTGGATCGCCATCTCGGCCAGCGAATGTTCCCAGTTGGGCTTGAATTCGATCGACACCTTGTCGCGCAGCGCCTTCATGCGCGGCTCCTGGGTGATCGCATCGCTGTAGGAATCGAGCGCGGCGGTGTCGACGCCGTTCAGCGCCATCGCCACGGTCTGGCGCAGCGAGAACTTGGCCTCCAGGCCGGTCGTCGGATGGGGGATGTTGCAGACCTTGTCGGCGCCGGCGTCGATCCTGAGCAGGATCTTCTTCACGCGCTCGGGCGGGAAGTTGCTCTTCAGCCGGATCTCCTTGGCGCATTCGATGGGCGCATGTGTGAGGTAGCAGGCGGCGTGGTACTTGAAGAGGTTGTTGCGCAGGTGCCAGCCCTGCGGCGGCTCTCCGAGTGCCGCGTCGGTGTTCAGGTGGTCGCTCTGCGAAGAGGCGAAGCCCTGATCGCATTCCAATGAATCGCCCCGTGCCGTGAATCCCCTGGCGGCGAGTCGCGCGGCGCGCAGGCCATGCTCGGAGGCGGTGCCGGCGTGCAGCGGCTTGCACATGGTGCCGAAGTTGGATTTCAGGCCGGCGGCCTGGGTGGCGGCGATCCCGAAGGCGACGGCGAGCTGCTTGTCGCTGAGGCCAAGCATGCGGCCGGCCGCGGCAGTGGCCGAGAACGAGCCGACCGTGCCGGTGACGTGGAAGCCTTTCTGGTAGTGGCTGGGCGAGACCAGGCGGCCGACGCGGCCCGAGGTCTCGTAGCCGGCGACGAAGCTCTCGATGAACAGCCGGCCCGACGCCTTGGTCTGTTCGCCGAGGGCCAACAGGGCAGGGACGACCGTGACGGTCGGATGGCCGCCCATGGAGAAATTGACGTCGTCGTAATC
>DATGZZ010000407.1:0-4235 GCA_035296945.1 Reyranella sp. | reverse complement strand
TGTCGAGCAGCAGGCGCGCAGTGTCCCGCGCCTCGGCCGTGCCGCTGGCCCGGGCCGAAATTGCCTTGCCGTTCAACTTGTTGGCCGGCTTGTGCAGAGGTTCAGCGGCCGGCGTCTTGCTCTTCTTCTTCGTCGCCATTGGCTGCCTGTCCCCCGATCGGCTTGCGACAAAATGACGGCCGTGTGTTTAGCGTCCATACACAGGACCGGCAAGGGCGACGGTGGTCGGCAGGCTACCGAAGTTCGTCAGTCTCTTTAGGAGACTGACTGGAAGGCAAGCGCCAGCCACGATAAAGCGACATCAGCCGCAGAAAAAGGCAGAGTCCGGCCCCGAAGATCATGACCGGCACGGCCGGGAGGCCGAGCACGAAGCCGAGCGAGATCGAGCCGGCGCCTGCCAGGGCCGCCACGGCGTACAACTCGGCCCTGAGCACGGTCGGGATCTCGAGCGTCAGCAGGTCCCGCGCCACGCCGCCGCCGATGCAGGTGACCATGCCCAGCACGGCCGCCACGAACGGGTTGAGGCCGAAGGCCAGCGCCTTTTCGGTGCCGGTCACGGCAAACAGGCAGAGGCCGGCGGCGTCGAAGAGCTGCACCGGCGTCTTCAGCCGGGCGATTTGTGCCGAGGCAAGGAAGGCGACCAGCCCGGCGGCGATGGTGACGGCGAAATAGCGCCAGTGGGCGATCGCGGCCGGCGGCACGGCGCCGATCAGGAGGTCGCGGGCGATGCCGCCTGCCACGCCGGCGGCCCAGGCGACGACCAGCACGCCGAACAGGTCGAGCCGCTTGCGCACGCCCTGGGTGGCGCCGCTGATGGCGAACACGAAGGTGGCGCCAAGATCCAGCGCATCGAACAGCATGCTCGGCAGACTACACCGATTGCACGGATGTGCCGAAGTGGCAGAGTGCGGCGAGGGAGAGGACATGGCCACGGGCACGTACCGCGACTGGCGGATCTTTCGCTTCATCATCGGCCGCAAGCGCCTGCTGTCGTCGACGCTGGCCGGCCTGATCCTGCTGGCAGCGTTGCCCGACGACTTGGGGCTGGCGACGCGCTTCATCCTGGCCTGGGACCTGACGGCGCTGCTCTACATCAGCCTGATCATGTGGATGATCCGCTGCTCGACGGTCGAGGACTGCCATGACCATGCCGCGCTCAACGACGAGGGCGACTGGGTTATCCTGCTGCTGGTGATCGCCAGCGTGGCGGCAAGCTTCGTCTGCATCGCCGTCGAGCTGCCGGTGCTGAAGTCGCCGCAGCACTCGCTGGTCCTGCGGATCTTCATCACCGGCCTGACGGTGGCCCTGTCGTGGACCTTCACCCACACCGTCTTCACCTTGCACTACGCCAACGTCTACTACCGGCCTGACGACGACGGCCCGGGCGGGCTGGCCTTTCCCGGCCATCGCGAGCCCGACTATCGCGACTTCCTTTACTATTCCTTCGTCATCGGCTGTGCGTCGCAGACCGCCGACGTCGCCACGGTCTCGCGCCCCATGCGCCATCTGACCATGGTGCACGGCATCGTGGCCTTTGCCTTCAACACGGCAGTGCTGGCGCTGACCATCAATGTCGGCGCCAGCCTGCTCAGCTGACCATGTCGCGCAATCGCCTGGTCGACCTGATCGTGCTGGCGTTCTTCGTGGCGCTCTGCCTCGCCATCGGTGCGCTGGGCGCGGCGGTCGTGGCGACCAGCGTCGACACCTGGTACGCCGATCTCGCCAAGCCGCCCTTCACGCCGCCCGACCGCCTGTTCGGCCCGGTCTGGACTGTCCTCTACGTGCTGATGGCGATTGCCGCCTGGCGTGTGTGGCGCTCAGCCGATCGCGATACGCGGCGCGGGCCGCTGACGCTGTTCGCCCTGCAGCTTGCGCTCACGCTGGGCTGGACCGTGGTGTTCTTCGGCCTGCAGAAGATCGGCGCCGCGGTGGCGACCATCGTCGTGCTCGATGTCGGCGTGGCGGTGACCATGCTCGCCTTCCGCCCCATCGACCGCTGGGCGGGCCTGCTGATGGTGCCGTATCTCGCCTGGGTGGTCTTCGCCACGTTGCTCACCATCGCGATCTGGCGCCTCAATCCGACGGCTTAGGCTGGGGGGCGCGCCACTCCAGTGGCGCGCCCCCAGCAAAGATCAGTGCTCGTCCGGCCGGTGGTGCGCCGCGTCGTGGTTGCTCATGCCCGCGCCGTCGTCGGCCTTGAGCTCCATGAACACCACCGACGACAGGATCGTCAGTGCGCCCAGCGCCAGGAAGGCCTGCTGCACGCCGTGCACGATGGCGGCGGGATGCGAATGGAGCTCGGGCGGCACGAAGATGGCGGCGATCAGCGCGGCGCCCGCCACGCCGAAGCTGATGGCGAGCTGCTGGCCGGTCGAGGCGATGGTGCTGGCCGCACTCGTCTGCGACGCCGAGACGTCGGCGTACACCAGCGTGTTCATGCTGGTGTATTGCATGGAGGTGAAGAAACCCAGGACGAAGGCTTGGCCCACGATCAGCCAGATCGGCGTGTGGGTGCCCACGGTCGCGAACGACATGATCATCAGGCCGACCACGACCGTGTTGCCGACCAGCACGTTGCGATAGCCGAGCCGCGCCAGGATGGCCGGCATGAACGCCTTCAGCCCGATCGAGGCGATCGCCTGCGGCAGCACCAGCAGGCCCGAGACGATCGGCGAGAGGCCGAGCCCGATCTGGTAGAGCAGCGGGAACAGGAACGGGATGCCGCCCAGGCCGAGCCGGGTGAAGAACCCGCCGCTCACCGCCGCGCGGAAAGTGCGCAGCCGGAACAGGCCGAGATTGAGCAGGGGAAAGGGCGTCAGCAGGGCGCGGACGCCGTAGCCCGCGAGCAGCGCCGCCGAGATCGCCAGCATCACCAGGATCTCGGCAACACCGTGGTCGTGGTCGCCGAACACTTCCAGCACGTAGGACAAGAGCGCAATGCCGCCGCCGAACAGCACCAGTCCGGCGACGTCGAGCGCGTGGCTCTTGGGCTCGCGATAATCGGGCAGGTAACGCTGCACGAAGTAGAGGCCAAGCAGGCCGACCGGCACGTTGACGTAGAACACGCCGCGCCAGTCGAGATAGGTCACGATCAGCCCGCCGGCCACGGGACCCACCATCGGGCCGACCAGGCTCGGGATGGCGACGAAGCTCATGACGCGCACCAGCTCGGCCTTGCCGAAGGTGCGGGCGAGCGTGATGCGCCCCACCGGCATCATCATGGCGCCGCCCATGCCCTGCACGACGCGGCAGGCCACCAGCATCTCCAGGCTGGTGGCCAATCCGCACAGCACCGAGCCCAGGGTGAAGAGCCCGATCGCTGCGGCGAACACGCGCCGCGTGCCGAAGCGGTCGGCCATCCAGCCGCTCGCCGGAATGAACACTGCGAGGCTCAGCGTATAGCTCGCCAACACCGACTTCACGTTGAGCGGCGTTACCTCCATCGCCCGCGCGATGGCCGGCACCGCGGTGTTGAGGATCGTGGTGTCGAGCGATTGCATGAAGAAGGCCACGGCGACCAGCCAGGGCAGGAGACGCTGGACGGAATCATCAGGCGGCGCGGTCGTCGAAGCCATCGTCGACACTCTGCCCATGCGCGCCCGCGCGAGGCAATTGCTTTTGGCGCACTGCTTGTTGCTGCTACGGTTGGCGGCGGCAAGAGGAGGGGCAATGCGACGTCGATCTTTCATCGGTGCCATCGCATCGGCGGCGCTGGTCCGCAGCGTGACGCCGTCCTTGGCGCAGGGCGATCCATTGCCGTCGTGGAACGACGGGCCGAACAGGCAATCCATCGTCGATTTCGTGACCCGCGTCACCACGCCCGGCAGCCGCGACTGGGTGCCCGTGCCCGAGCGCATCGCCACCTTCGACAATGACGGCACGCTGTGGACCGAACAGCCGATGTATTTTCAGACCATCTTTGCCATGGATCGCGTCAAGGCGATGGTCGGGCGCCATCCCGAGTGGCGAACGAAGGAGCCGTTCCGGTCGGTCCTGGCCGACGACCGCGCCCAGCTCGCCCTGATGGGCGAGAAGGGCATGCTCGAGATCATGGCGGCCTCGCACGCCGGCCTGACCACGGAGGAATTCCGGCGGTCGGTGCTCGACTGGATCGCCACGGCGCGCCATCCGCGCTTCAAGCGGCCGTACACCGATCTCGTCTATCAGCCGATGCTCGAGCTGCTGGCCTATCTGCGCGCCAACCAGTTCAAGACCTTCATCGTCTCGGGCGGCGG
>DATGZZ010000406.1:0-2162 GCA_035296945.1 Reyranella sp. | reverse complement strand
TGCGATACATCTCCTCGACCAACCACTCGTTCTGTCCGAATGGTGATGGTGAGCTCACGGCACCTACTCGCCTCGATTCCTTCGCTTCAGGCAAGCGGTTTTCCTATACGCTCGCCACCCATATCTCCGCGGTCCGCGGTTACCCGCTTTTCCGCCCCTAAAGGCTAGCGCTTCCGCCGTGGGCCAAACCACGCGAACGGCAGTTATCCTCATCGCTCGCTAGGGGCGGGCAGCACATGCAGCGACGCGGGCCACCGCGGCGGAGGGTTGCCGAACGCCATGCGGGCGTTGGCGACGATCCTCTTGCCCATCAGCCGGTTTCCCACACCGCCGACGACCGCGCCAATGCCGACTGGCAGCAGCTTGCCGAACGCGATCGCCCCGCGCTTGAGGGTGTAGCGCTTGACGAAGTAGCGCAGCAGCCGCGAATTCAGTTGGGACACCGCAGGCAGCGGCAACGTCGCCGCGCCATCGGCCAGCCAGGCGCCGCTGGTACGTCCGTGCCCCAACACTTCGGCGACCGCGTGCTTGCTGTCCTCGCCGACCAGCACCGCCAGCACGAGAGCGCGCCGGCGCTCGCGGTGTTCTGCCGGGATGCCGTACACCTCGGCCACGGCGAGCACGTAGACCGACGTCGCCTCCAGGAATACCACCGTCTCACCCGTAACCGCAGACAGGGCGGCCAGCGTCCCGATCCCCGGAAAGGCCGCAGCGGAGCCGACGGCCGCGCCGCTGGCCATCACCGCGGCCAGGTAGTGCTTCTCCAGCTTCTTGACCACCTCGGCTGGCGAAGCGTTCGGGTCGCTCCGGCGTAGCCGATCGACGTAGGCCTTGACGGCAGGGGCTTGCACCCGAGCGCCGCGTTCGATGATCTGCGAGAGCACCTTGGCAGCGGCGCCGGGTTTCTCGTCGGTGGTAGCCGGCAGCTGGCTCTTGGTGTTTGACCGAGCGCTCATGTTCGGCTCCCCTTGTCCGTAGCGGCTGCCTTCAGGCTAACGCCTTGCCAACGAACGACGGCGGCGGCGGGTGCCGCGGCCGTGATCGCCCTCACTATCTGTGACGCGGGGAACAAATTATTGAGAAGCGACGCTAACCAGTTCCATGGCAACATCGACCGACGTGGACGTGACCATCGCCGAATCGACGACCTCAAAAGGGGAATCGAAGCCGCCGAGTCGCGCCCGCATGATCGTGGTGCTGGGCGCCTTGGTGGCGTTGGGTCCGCTGACCATCGACATGTACCTGCCGGCGCTGCCAAAGATCGCGGACGACCTCTCGGTGTCCTCCTCGGTCGCCCAACTCACGCTGACCGGCACGCTGGCCGGGTTGGCGCTCGGCCAGTTGATCGTCGGGCCACTGTCGGACTCGCTGGGCCGGCGCAGGCCGTTGATGGCCGGCATCGTCCTGCACATGCTCGCGTCGATGCTGTGCCTGTTCGCGCCGAACATCGAGGTGCTGGGCGTGGCCCGCCTATTGCAGGGCATGGGCGCCGCCGCCGGGATGGTGGTGGCCATCGCCGTCGTCGGTGACCTGTTCGCCGAGTCCGTCGCTGCAACTGTGCTGTCGCGTCTGATGCTGGTGCTCGGTGTGGCGCCGGTGGTGGCGCCCTCGTTGGGCGCGGCGGTGCTGCTGAAGGCGTCGTGGCACTGGGTGTTCGCCGTGCTGGTCGTGTTGGCCGGCCTGCTGCTGTTGATGGCGGCGCTGGCGCTGCCCGAGACCCTGCCTGCGTCGCATCGGCGGCCGCTGAAGGTGCGCAGCATCGCCGCCACTTACGTCGAGCTGCTGCGTGACGTCCGCTTCGTCATCCTTGTTCTCGTCGCCGCGCTCGGGATGTCGGGTCTGTTCGCCTACATCGCCGGCGCGGCGTTTGTCCTGCAGGACCACTACGGCCTGGACCAGCAGGTCTTCGCGCTGGTGTTCGGCGCCGGGGCGGTCGCCCTGATCGCGGCGACGCAGTTCAATGTGGTGCTGTTGCGGCGATTCGCTCCCCAGACGATCGTGGTGTGGGCTCTGGTCGGGGCGTCGCTGGCCGGCGTCGTCTTCGTGGGACTGGCCTTCGCCCACATCGGCGGGCTGCTGGCCTTCGTGTTGCCCGTCTGGGTGATCCTCGCCGCGATGGGCCTCGTCATTCCGAACGCCCCTGCGGTGGCGTTGTCTCGGCA
>DATGZZ010000405.1:0-3502 GCA_035296945.1 Reyranella sp. | reverse complement strand
CCTTGGCTGTCGGCCAGCATAAAGCCCGCCGTGCCGATTCCGACGCCGCAATTGATCGCGCCGCGCGCCTTGATGGCATCGAGATCCTTGCCCGCCATGGCGGTGCCCGAGGCCGTGATGGCAACCAGACCGGCCGCCATCGCTACGATGGTGTTGCGCATTGGAACTCCCAGTTTTTCAGTCTCCCTGAACCGAGTGTCGACTGCCGAGTGGGGGCACGCAATAGTCCAAATGAAAACCGCCGCCCTTGCGGGCGGCGGCTTCGTTTCAGTTCGTGATGCGTTAGCGGATAGCCTCAGCGAATGGGGGGCGCGTACTGCAGGCCACCCTGGGTCCACAGCGCGTTCTGGCCGCGGGCGATCTTGAGCGGCGAGCCCATGCCGACGTTGCGCTCGAACATCTCGCCGTAGTTACCGACCTGCTTGACGATGTTGTAGACCCACTTCTCGTCGACGCCGAGCGCCTTGCCCATGCCCGGCGTGACGCCGAGGATGCGCTTGATGGCGGGGTTGTCGCTCTTCATCATCTCGTCGACGTTCTTCGAGGTGATGCCGTACTCCTCGGCCTCGATCTGAGCGAACAGGGTCCAGCGCACGATGTCGGCGAACTGGTTGTCGCCATGGCGCACGAGCGGGCCCAGCGGCTCCTTGGAGATGATCTCCGGCAGGATGACGTAGTCGTCCGGGTTCGGCGCGTTGGCCGCGCGGGTCGAGTAGAGGCCCGAGGCGTCCGTCGTGAACACGTCGCAGCGGCCGGCGAAGAAGGCGGCGCGCACTTCCTCGACCTTCTCGATGACGACCGGCTTGAAGGTCATCTTGTTGGCGCGGAAGTAGTCGGCGAGGTTGAGCTCGGTGGTGGTGCCGGGCTGCACGCAGACCGTGGCGCCATTCAGTTCCTTGGCGCTCTTCACGCCGAGCTTCTTGTTCACCATGAAGCCCTGGCCGTCATAGTAGTTGACGCCGGTGAAATCGAAGCCGAGCGCGGTGTCGCGCGTCAGCGTCCAGGTCGTGGTGCGGACCAGCAGGTCGACTTCGCCCGACTGGAGCGCGGTGAAGCGCTGCTGCGCCGTGGTCGGCACGAACTTCACCTTGTCGGCATCGCCGAAGAGCGCGGCGGCGATGGCGCGGCAGGTGTCGACGTCGAGACCCGTCCACTTGCCCTGGCTGTCGGCGGCGGCGAAGCCAGCGACGCCGGTGCTGACGCCGCAGATCAGCGATCCGCGCGCCTTGATGGCATCGAGATCCTTGCCGGCGAACGCTGTACCCGCAGCGCCGACCAGCGTGGCCGCGACGACGCCGGCGGCCATGTATTTCTTGAACATTTGTCCTTCCCTTCGTGGTTGCCTCTGCCGTCCTGTCAGGCCTCAGCCGGCCGCGGACGACGCTGGCGCGATTCCTAGGCGATCAAATCGGCGCGCGCAACGGCAGGCGTCGCTCAACCCAGGCGATTTAAAGGCCGCCAGATTACAGGCGATCCATGTTGCGCGAGGAGAAGGGGTTGTGGCTCCACGGCTCCGCGCCCTGCAGGCCGCGGAAGCGGTTGTTGCCGTCGTCCTTGGCGCCGGCGGCCTTGCGGATCTCTTGCTGCCACTGGCGGTAGGCGACCAGGCTCTCGTTGGCGAGGACGCTGTTGAAGCCCTTCCCGGAGATGTACGGCTGGGGATCGACGAACTGGCCGTTCACGATCACGGAGAAGTGCAGATGCGGGCCGGTCGAGCGGCCGGTCGAGCCGATGTAGCCGATCAGGTCGCCCTTGCGAACGCGGCTGCCCGGGCCCATGCCGTCGGCGAAGCGCGACATGTGGGCGTAGAGCGACTCGAAGTTGTCGGCATGGCTGATCTTCACCGTGCGGCCGTAGTTGAAGTACCAGCCCTGGTGATTGATCGTGCCGTCGGCTGCCGCATAGATCGGCATGCCGGTCTTGCCCTCGAAATCGATGCCGTTGTGGAAGCCGCCGCCGCTCGAGCGGCCGTAGTAGCGGCGAATGCCGAACGGCGAGGAGACGCGCTGCCCGCCGCTGGGCTCCGTGAGTGCCGCGCCGCCGAGCCTGCGGCCTTGCTCGTCAAACCAGCCTTCCGGCTCGTTCGGCGGCGCAAACCACCAGAACGACTTCTTGGCCGAGCCTTCGCCGATGGCGGCGGCAAGCAGCCGCGGCGCACCATCGACCGTGCGGCCCTTCCAGACCTCAACCCGGGCGCCGGTGAAGCCGGCAAGCGCCTCGCTGAGTTCCTTGAGGGTGGCGCTGCTGGCGCCGGTCGTGGCGAGGCTGGTCGCCAGCCCGGAGCTGGCGCTGACCTTCACCAGGGCAACCGAACCGGCCACGACCGAGCGGGCGCCTGCTCCGGCAGCCTGGGTCGTGCTCGGAAGGCTGGAGACGCGCTCGTCGTCGTTCTCGGTGGCGTTGGGCGCCAGCTTGAAGCCGTAGCTGCCGTCAGCGCCGCGATGCAGCTCCACGGCCAGCGACTTGGCAGAATAGAGCTGCAGGGTGATCAGCCGCTTGGGCTTGTCGGCGCCCTGCGATGCCATGACCGCGCGGCCCGAGCTGGTGGTCTTGCGGTCGAGCTGCTCCAGCGCCTTGGTGACGGCGTCGGCCGCTGCCTGGGCGTCTGACGGGTCGATCCGCAGCGCCGTGAGCTGGTCGGCCACCGAGCCGTCCGTGCCAATGGCGAAGGGCTGGACGTCTTCCGAGGGGGCCGTCGATGTCGATTTGGTGGGGGCTTTGAGGTGGTTCTTGTTGGGCGCCTTGATCTGGGCCATCGACCCGGAGGCGCAAACGAACTGACAGGCGGAAAAAGCAAAGGTTGCTGCGATTAGGTTCGGGACGATTCGCCAGCGTTGGGCGCGTTGATCTCGCGTCGTCTTGAACGCCATCAGCCTTCTCCCGGTCCATTGAAACGCAGTACTATCTCTCTGAGGCCAAAAGCGAATTCACCGATTCCCCGATCGGAGCCCCACGCTTTTGCCCTGCCAAGGCCAAGTGTGGCCACGGATAATCCACAAGTCCAACAAAACGTTGCAAAAATGCAACACCCGTGAAAATCAGCTGTTACGTCATATGCAGCGGCGTTTAATCGCCGCGACGGTCGCGGAATCGCACGTCGGACAAGTTGTCACTGCGGGCCCCATCGCGCAGGCGCGAATA
Source organism: Reyranella sp. (assembly GCA_035296945.1). Classification (GTDB taxonomy): domain Bacteria; phylum Pseudomonadota; class Alphaproteobacteria; order Reyranellales; family Reyranellaceae; genus Reyranella. Next base: position 361 of record DATGZZ010000405.1, on the reverse strand, counting down.
GCGCGCGAGGAGGCCGGCGGCCCTGCGGCACAGGCGGAGGAGGAGAAGACGATGGCCGATCCGATCGAGCTTCTGATCCAGGGGCGCGCCCACGAGCTGGGGCCAGGCTTCGCGGTGCGCCGCGTGCTGCCCAGCGCGAAGCGACGGATGGTCGGGCCGTTCATCTTCCTCGACCATTTCGGTCCCATGGACGTGCCGCCGGGCGGCGGCATGGAGGTGCGGCCTCACCCGCACATCGGGCTCGCCACCGTCACCTATCTGTTCGATGGCGGCATCTTCCATCGCGACAGCCTGGGCTATGCCCAGGCGATCAAGCCGGGGGACGTCAACTGGATGACCGCCGGCAGCGGCATCGCCCACA
>DATGZZ010000404.1:0-10365 GCA_035296945.1 Reyranella sp. | reverse complement strand
TCAACGCGCCGCTGGCGATGCGGCTGCTGTACCGCACGGTCGACGCCATGTGGTACGCCGCCGGCGACACCAGCACCGATTTCAACTTTTATACCAAGCGGGCCACCCCGGCCGGCGTCTATTCCTCGACCTTGCTCTACTGGCTGAACGACCGGTCGCCGGGCGGCGAGGCGACCTGGGGCTTCCTCGACCGGCGCATCGACGACGTCATGAAGATCGAGAAGCTGAAGAGCCAGGTGAAGTCGTGGACCGGATCCTCAGTCAGGACCGCTTCAAGAAGGTGACGTGGCCCATCTTGCGGCCGGGCCGCGCCGTCGCCTTGCCGTAGAGGTGCAGCCGCGCCGTCGGGTCGGCGAGATAGCGCAGCCAGTCGTCGGCTTCGTTGCCGATGAGGTTCTCCATGCGCGAGGGCGCGAGCACGTCGACCGGTCCCAGCGGCAGGCCGCAGATCGCGCGCACCAGCTGCTCGAACTGGCTGGTGGCGCAGGCGTCGATCGTCCAGTGACCTGAATTGTGCGGCCTGGGCGCCATCTCGTTGGCCAGCACCTTGCCGTCCTTGGTGACGAACAGTTCCAGCGCCACCAGCCCGACGAGGTCGAGGCCGCGCGCCAGCTCGGCGCCATAGCGCTCGATGGTGGCCAAGGTCGCGGGCGCCAGGCCCGACGGCACGGTCGTGGCACGCAGGATGCCGTCGCGATGATCGTTCAGGCCGATGGGGAAGCAACACGTCTTTCCATCCAGCGCGCGCGCCACGATGGCCGAGGTCTCGCAGGCGAAGTCGACCAGCGCCTCCAGGATGCAGTCGCGCCGCCCGAGCTTCTGCCAGGCGGCGGCGAGGCCGGCGCGATCCGCCACCCGGAGCTGGCCCTTGCCGTCATAGCCTTCGGTGCAGGTCTTCAGGATGCCGGGCAGGGCGGTGGCTGCGGCGATGTCGGCCTCACTGCGGATCGCCTGATATGGCGCGGTGTCGATGCCGAGCGTGCGGAAGAACTCCTTCTCGCGCAGCCGGTGCTGGGCGAGATGGATCGGCCTGACGCCCGGCCGCACCGGCTTGTGGCGCTGGCACTGGGCGACCGTGGCCTCCGGCACGTTCTCGAACTCGTAGGTGATGACGTCGACCTCGGCGGCAAAGCGGGCCAGTGCCGCCGCGTCGTCATAGGCGCCGCGGACATGCCCCGCGACATCGCCGCCGATCGCGTGCTCCTCCGGCGAGTACACGATGCAGCGGTAGCCAAGGCGCGCGGCGGCCAGCGCGGTCATACGGCCCAATTGGCCGCCGCCCAGGATGCCGATGGTCGAACCCGGGGGCAGGGGCTTGGTCGCGCTCATTGCTAGCGATGGGGCGCAGCGGCGTCGTCGGACGGGGCCTTGGCGACGGCGTCGGTCTGGCGGGCCCGCCATTTCTCCACCGCCGCCATGATCTTGACGTCGCCAAGACCAACGATGCTGGCCGCCAGAAGCCCTGCATTCACAGCGCCGGCGCGGCCAATGGCCAATGTGCCTACCGGGATGCCGGCCGGCATCTGGACAATGGAAAGAAGACTGTCCTGGCCCTTCAAGGCCGCGCTCTCGACCGGCACGCCCAGCACCGGCAGGGGCGTCATGGAAGCGGTCATGCCGGGCAGGTGGGCAGCACCGCCGGCGCCGGCGATGATGACCTTGAGGCCACGCCCCTTGGCGGCGGCGGCATAGCTCATCATGCGCTTGGGCGTGCGATGGGCGGAGATGATGCGGGCCTCGAACGGCACACCCAGCGCCTCCAGGGTCTCGGCGGCGTGGCGCATGGTCGCCCAGTCGGACTGGCTGCCCATGATCAGGCCGACCGCCGGCTTGGCGGCGGTTGGTTTGGCGGTGGATCTGGCCATTCTGCTCTCAGGCGATGATATCGGGAATCAACTGGCTTTCCAGCTTGAGGATCTGGTCCTTGAGGCCGAGCTTGCGCTTCTTCAGGCGCTGCAGCTGGAGCTGGTCGAACGGCGGCTTCTCGAGCAGGCGATCGATCACCTCGTCGAGGTCGCGGTGCTCGCTCTTCAAGGCCTCAAGCTTGGCCTTGATGGTCTCGGCGTCCTGCGGCTCCGACGGAGGGTTGCTCATGCTCTAGCCACCTTGCCCTGCGCCGTGTACCCCTTCGCCCCGCGAAAGGGAAGCGCCGAAGGTGTCGGATTTTCTGCCCCATCCGTTCTGGAATTTCTCGCTCGAGCTCTATGCCGGCGAGGGCGTGGCCGAGGCCTGCCTCGACCTGCAGGAGCGGCGCGGCTGCGACGTGAACATATTGCTGTTCTGCTGCTGGCTCGGCGCCTCCGGTCGGCCGACGCTGACCGCCGACAGGCTGCGCACGATCCTGAAGGCGAGCGATGCCTGGCAGGCCGAGATCGTGCGACCCTTGCGCGCGGTGCGGCGCTTGCTGAAGGACCGGCCGTGGCCGGAGACATTGCCCGAGACCGTCGACGCGGTGCGCCGGCGCGTCGCCGATGCCGAGCTCGCCGCCGAGCATGCCGAGCAGATCAAGCTTGCCAGCCTGCACGCGCCGCCGGCCGACCGCGACCGGCCGATCGAGAAGCGCCTACGCGCGGCAGTGGGCAATCTCGGCGTCTATGCGGTGTGCCTGGGCGTGGTGCCCGATGCCAAGGACCGGGCGGCCGTGGTGGCGCTGATGAAGGGCACGTTCCCGGCGCTCACAGCGGACGAGATCACGCACGTGGTTGGGTAGCTGCCGCGAGATCGTCGACGCCGTAGGTTGCATTGGCCAATCGTCGCACTGCGCGCACTTCATCCGGGTCTCGTGCGCCAGGTGGCTCCGCCCTCCGATTCATCATCAGATGGCTTTCCACCGGAATTTTTTTCAGGGCTTACAGCAGGCGCACGCCATGGATCACGCCGGAAGCCCCTGAAATACCGAGAATCAACGCGATGGTTCAGCCCTACTGACCATCTGCGCGAGCCGAAAAGGTCACTGGATTCGACGTGACTCCTCGCAATGTAAGAGTCACAGTTCGTCGTCCGCAACAATCTCGGAGGTCGCCCGTGAGCACCGTGGACCACATCGAAGCGCTCAAGGCCAAGCATGCTTCCCTTGAGCACGCGATCGACCAGGAGAACACGCGTCCACATCCCGATGACGACGCGATCTGCAGCCTCAAGAAACGCAAGCTACAAATAAAGGACGAGATTGCTCGTCTGACCGCCTCTAGCACCCGACACTGACGCTCTCAGCCAAGGCCGGCCCACCGGGCCAGGGCCACGGCGTCGACGGCCGTGAACAGCCGGGCGTGAAGCCGCGCGGATGGAACTTGTGAAGCGGCTCAGTTCAGCTTGTGCAGGTTGACCGTCCAGCTCACCGGGCCGAGGGCGCCGTGCGAGCGGCCGCTGCATTGCGCGACGTTGTCGGCGCCGCGGTGGCAGACGAGCTGGTCGGCAAACCAGCGCGAGCCGTCGTTGCACGACGAATCGTTGTCGCGGATGCGCAATGTCGGGCCATCGAAGCGCGCGAACGCCCGAGTGCGGCAGGCGGTGCGGCCGCGCCGCCATTCGAGCTGGCCGTTGCCGTTGCCATCGAAGCAGTAGGATGACACGCCGGCCTGGCCCTGCATCGGTTCATGACGGAACGGATCGGTGCGCCAGCAGCCCGACATGAAGGAGTAGTCGTTGGTGGGCGCGGATGGCAGGCGCAGGCGGTCGTCGTTGGGGCGCGTCTGGCGCGGCGCCGGGGCCGGAGTCGGCGCCGGCGCAGGAGCGGGCGCGGGCTTGGGCGGTGGCGGCGCGACGGCGACTTGCGGCGGCGGCTTCGGTTGCTCCGGCGGCTTGCAGTCGGCGATGCGTTTCTTGAGCTCGGCCTCGACCAGCGACAGCTCGACCTTGAGGATGCGCTCGCGCGACTGCTCGGTCGAGAAGGCGGCCTTCAGGGCGGGCGTCGGATCGGGCGGCGGCTCGTCCGCCGGCGGCGCCGGCGGGCCCTCGCGGGTCGCCAGCGACAGCGACGGGTCGGCCGGCAGCATCTCGCGCAGCAGCCAGGCCGCGCCCAGCAGCAGGAGCATCAAGGGCAGCGCCAGCAGCAGGGTGCGCAGCCACGGGATGGTCGTGCTGACCGGCCGCACGACCGGCAAGGCGGCGGTGGGCGCGTCGAGCACGGGCCGGCGTCCAGCAGGGCTGAGCGGAGCCGGCTCCGGCGGGCGCGGCAAGGCCGCCGGCAGCAACGAGGCCGCCGCGTCCTTTTCGTAGCCCCAGCACACGATCACCGGGCGCTCGCCGACCAGGAAGATGAAGGACTGGGCCGGCGCGCGGGCGGCGAGCTGCAGCGACAGGCCGACGACGCCCATGTCCTCGCGCGGGCCCGCACCGGCCAGGGCATCCCCCAGCCGGCGGATCTCGGCCAGCGTGCGCTCGACTGAGACCAGCACCTCGGCGCGCCGTTCCGGGGTGAACGTCGATAGCGGCTGCACCGCGCCCGGCCAGTCGGCGTACCAGTCGATCGCCTTGCCGTCCTCGTGCGGTTGGGGATCCGCCAAAAGGCCAGCCGCCTCGTCGCCCAGCCGGCGGCGCACCACGCGCCGCAGCTGCGGCGCGGCGTTGTGCAGCGGCTCGCCGCGCACCCCCAGGGGGCGCACGCCGCTACGCGTGGTGACGATCAACGTGGTCTGGCCGGCCATTCCGCCATCAAAATAGCCGGCCGATTATGGCGGCGCGATGATCTCGTGAGATTGTTCAGCCGGCCGGAGGCCGGCGCGGACCGCGGGCGTCCCGCCCGCTCATGTCCTGCGGAATCGGGCAGAACTCCAAGGCCATTCCGTGCCGTCGGAGACCAATTTAGCCTTCACGGGATTGTTTTCGACATACTCCGTTGTGCGGGCGAGGTGGCGATCGTCTCGCATATACCGATCGAAATAGTCGGCGTGCCAGAAGCTGCCGGAACGACCAAGCAAAGCGTTTGCGCGTTTTGCGGTAAAGGACTTCCAGCTTCCGACGATGTTGGTCAGGGAGTTCTCGTTCACGATTTCGACGACGACGTGGGCGTGGTTGGGCATGACGCACCAGGCGAGTAGCCGGTAGCGCTCGCCGTCGAAGTACAACAAGGCATCCTCTACCAAGGAGGCAATGTCCGGTCGGTTCAGCCAGCAGGCGCCAATCCCCGAGTCGAGTTCGCGGTCCAGGCGGGGGAAGGCGTGGTCACGATCCTGGAGGGCCTTTGCGACATGTGCCGGTAGGCTATCGGCTAGCCGGAACGTGACGAACTGGACCGTTTCAGGCGAGTCGAAGTGTGGAAGGTAGCCCCGCGAATGCCAGCCTTTGGGTTGCATGGAGCACCATGAGCGGGCGGGACGCCCGCGCTCCCAGACAGTTAGACCTCTTTCGCCCATTCCCGCAGGACGAACTTCTGGACCTTGCCGGTCGAGGTCATGGGCAGGTCGCGGAAGACGACGTGGCGCGGGCACTTGTAGGAGGCGAGGTTGGCGCGGCAGTGGGCGATGATGTCGTCGGCCGTGGCGGCCGAGCCGGGCTTCAGCATGACGAAGGCACAGGGGGTCTCGCCCCATTTCTCATCGGGCTTGGCGACCACGGCCGCATTGGCCACCGCCGGATGCTCGATGATCACGCCCTCGACCTCGATGGTGGAGATGTTCTCGCCGCTCGAGATGATGATGTCCTTGGAGCGGTCGCGCAGCTCGATGTAGCCGTCCTCGTGCAGCACGCCCAAATCGCCGGAATGGAACCAGCCGTGCTCGAACGCCTCGCGTGTCGCCTTGGCGTTCTTCAGGTAGCCCTTCATGGTGAGATTGCCGCGGAACATCACCTCGCCCATGGTGGCGCCATCGCGCGGCACGGGGGTCATGGTCGCGGGATCCATCACCGTGACGCCGTCCTCGGCGGCATAGCGCACGCCCTGCCGCGCCTTGAGCTGGGCGCGCTCGTGGGACGGCCGCGCATCCCATTCCTCATGCCATGAGCAGATCGTCGCCGGCCCATAGACCTCGGTCAGGCCGTAGACATGGGTGACGCGGAAATTCTCCTTCTCCAGCGCCTCCAGCACGGCGGCGGGAGGCGGCGCGGCCGCGGTCATGAACTCGACCTTGCATGCCAGCGGCTGGCGCTCGGCCGGCGTGGCGCCAATGATGAACTGCATGATGATGGGCGCGCCGCACATGTGCGTGACGTTGTGTGCGGCCAGCGCATCGTAGATCGTCTTGGCGTTGGCGCGGCGCAGGCAGACCGAGGTACCGGCGACCAGCGCCAGCGTCCACGGGAAGCACCAGCCGTTGCAATGGAACATCGGCAGCGTCCAGAGATAGACCGGATGCAGGCCGATCGGCCATTGCGTGGCGTTGCCGTAGGCCGACAAGGTCGCGCCGCGATGACTGTAGACCACGCCCTTGGGGTTGCCCGTCGTGCCCGACGTGTAGTTGAGCGAGACGGCGTTCCATTCGTCGGCCGGGTATTCCCAGGCGTAGTCCTCGTCGCCGGTCGCCAGGAATTCTTCGTAGGTCGTGTCGCCGATCTGGGCGCGGTCCTCGCACAGCGGGTCGTCGATATCGACCACCAGCGGCTGGACCTTGGTGATGGCCAGCGCCTCGGTCATGACCTTGTGGAACTCGCGGTCGACCAGCAGCACCTTGGTCTCGCTGTGGTCGAGGATGAAGGCGATCATCGCCGCATCGAGCCGCGTGTTCAGCGAATTCAGCACGCCGCCGGTCATCGGCACGCCGAAATGCGCCTCGTACATCTCGGGGATGTTGGGCGCCATGATCGCCACCGTGTCGCCGACGCCGATGCCGACCTTGTCCAGCGCCGAGGCGAGCCGGCGGCAGCGCGCATAGGTCTCGGACCAGGTCTGCCGGCGTGCGCCATGGATCAGCGCGATGTGATTGGGATAGACGCTGGCGCTGCGCTCGATGAACTGCAGCGGCGTCAGCGGCGCGTAGTTGGCGGGAGTCTTGTCGAGGTCGCGTTCGTAGATATTGGCCGTGAGCTGCGGCGCCTTGTGCGGCGCCGGGCGCGCCGACGGCATGCGCACGACCGATGCGCGGTTCTTGACCGGGCGGCGCAGGGTGGGTCGCACGACGGGCTTGGGGGCGACTGCCTTCTTCTTGGCGGCAGGCTTGCGTGCCGCCGGCTTTTTCGCCTTGGCCGCCTTGCGCGTCGGCTTCTTTCCCTTGCCTGACCCTGTCTTCGACTTGCCTTTGGCCATGCTCGCTTCCTACTGCCTGACGGACGCCGCGCACTTTCACACAAAGCGCCGGGTGTTCTCTAGTTTTTCCTTAGCGCACGGACGAGGGCAGGCGGCTACCATCGGCCCATGAGTACCCTCCAGCTTACGCCGGGCGCCGTACCGTTGGGCGTCTGGCGCGACCTCTACCGTGGCACGTCGGTGACGCTCGATCCGGCCTGCCACGCCGCGATCGATGCCTCGGCCCGCGCGATCGCGACCATCCTCGCCAAAGGCGAGCCGGTCTACGGCATCAACACCGGTTTCGGAAAGCTCGCCAGCGTACGCATCGCGCCGGCCGACCTCGAGCAGCTGCAGCGCAACATCGTGCTGTCGCACGCCGCGGGTGTCGGCCTGCCGATGCCCGTGCCCATCGTGCGGCTGATGATGGCGCTCAAGCTTGCAAGCCTCGCCCAGGGCGCGTCGGGCGTGCGTCGCGAGATCGTGGCCCTGCTCGAGGCGCTGCTGGCCAAGGACCTGATGCCGATCGTGCCGGCCCAGGGGTCGGTCGGCGCCTCGGGCGATCTGGCACCGCTCGCCCACATGACGGCGGCAATGATCGGCGTCGGCGCCTTCTACGTCGACGGCGCGGCAGTGCCGGCCGAACGGGCCCTGGCCGAAGCGGGCCTGGCGCCGCTGGTGCTGGGCGCCAAGGAAGGGCTCGCCTTGCTGAACGGCACGCAGTTCTCGACGGCCTATGCGCTCGCCGGATTGTTCGAGGCGGAGACGCTGTTCGGTTCGGCGCTGGTCACCGGTGCGCTCGCGACCGACGCGGCGCGCGGTTCCGATGCGCCGTTCGATCCGCGCATCCACGAGCTGCGCCGTCATGCCGGCCAGATCGAGGCGGCGCGTTCGCTGCGCCGACTGATGGAAGGCTCAGCCATCCGCGTGTCCCATCTGGTTGGCGACGAGCGGGTGCAGGACCCGTACTGCCTGCGCTGCCAGCCCCAGGTCATGGGCGCCGTGCTCGACCTGTTGCGGCACGCCGCGACGACGCTGGCCACCGAGGCCAACGGCGTCACCGACAACCCGCTGATCTTCGCCGAGACCGGCGAGGCCCTGTCGGGCGGGAACTTCCATGCCGAGCCGGTCGCCTTTGCCGCCGACATTTTGGCCCTCGCGCTCTGCGAGATCGGCTCGCTGGCCGAGCGGCGCATCGCCATGCTGGTCGATCCGGCGCTGTCGGGGCTGCCGGCCTTCCTGACGCCGCGGCCCGGGCTCAACTCCGGCTTCATGATCGCGCAGGTCACGGCGGCGGCGCTCACCGCCGAGAACAAGCAGCGCGCGCATCCGGCCAGCGTCGATTCGATCCCGACCTCGGCCAATCAGGAGGATCACGTCTCGATGGCCGCGCACGGCGCGCGCCGCCTGATGGACATGGCCGACAATTGCCGGGCGATCATCGGCATCGAGCTGCTGGCGGCGGCGCAAGGCTGCGATTTCCATCTGCCGTTGCAGTCGAGCCCCAGTCTCGAGGCGGTGCGCGCGTTGGTCCGTCGGCACGTCCCGCATCTCGACGACGATCGTTACTTGCATCCCGATCTCGCGCGCGCCGCCGACCTCATCGGCCGCAACGCCATCGTCGACGTGATCGGGCCCGACATCCTGCCGTCCCTCGAGCGGAGCCCGACATGACCACGCGCCTCGACAACACCCGCACCGTGCGCGCGCCGCGCGGCACCGAGCGCTCGGCCAAGAGCTGGCTGACCGAGGCGCCGTTGCGCATGCTGATGAACAACCTCGATCCCGAGGTCGCCGAGCGGCCGGGCGAGCTCGTGGTCTATGGCGGCATCGGCCGGGCGGCGCGCGACTGGCAGAGTTTCGATCGCATCGTCGCCGCCCTGCGCGATCTCGAGGCCGACGAGACGCTTCTGGTGCAGTCGGGCAAGCCGGTCGGCGTCTTCCGCACCCACACCGACGCGCCGCGTGTCCTGATCGCCAACTCCAACCTCGTGCCGCACTGGGCGACCTGGGAGCATTTCAACGAGCTCGACCGCAAGGGCCTGATGATGTTCGGCCAGATGACCGCGGGCTCGTGGATCTACATCGGCAGCCAGGGCATCGTGCAGGGCACCTACGAGACCTTCGTCGAGATGGCGCGCCAGCACTATCAGGGGAGCCTGGCCGGCCGCTGGATCCTGACCGCGGGACTGGGCGGCATGGGCGGCGCGCAGCCGCTCGCCGCCACCATGGCCGGCGCTTGCTGTCTCGCCATCGAATGCCGGCCGAGCAGCATCGAATTCCGGCTGCGCACCGGCTACCTCGACAAGCAGGCGCGCGATCTCGACGAGGCGCTGGCGATCATCCAACAGGCGACGGCGGAGAAGAAGGCGGTGTCGGTCGGCCTTTTGGGCAACGCCGCCGACGTGCTGCCCGAGCTTTTACGCCGCGGCGTCAAGCCGGACTGCCTGACCGACCAGACGTCGGCGCACGATCCGATCAACGGCTACCTGCCCAAGGGCTGGACCTTGGCCGAGTGGGAAGCCAAGCGCACCAGCGCGCCCGACGCCGTCGCCAAGGCGGCCAGGCAATCGATGGCAGGGCATGTGCGCGCCATGCTGGAGTTCCACAAGCAGGGCGTGCCGACGGTCGACTACGGCAACAACATCCGCCAGATGGCGCTCGAGGAGGGCGTGGCCGACGCCTTCAGCTACCCGGGCTTCGTGCCGGCCTACATCCGCCCGCTGTTTTGTCGCGGCGTCGGGCCGTTCCGCTGGGCCGCGCTGTCGGGCGATCCCGAGGACATCTACCGCACCGACGCCAAGGTGAAGGAGCTGATGCCGGGCAACACTCATCTGCACAACTGGCTCGACATGGCCCGGCAGCGCATCAAGTTCCAGGGACTGCCGGCGCGCATCTGCTGGGTCGGGCTGGGCGATCGCCATCGCCTGGGCCTCGCCTTCAACGAGATGGTTGCGACGGGCGAACTCAAGGCGCCGATCGTCATCGGCCGCGACCATCTCGACTCAGGCTCGGTCGCCAGCCCCAACCGCGAGACCGAGGCGATGCGCGACGGTTCAGACGCCGTCTCCGACTGGCCGCTGCTGAACGGCCTGCTCAACTGCGCCTCGGGCGCGACCTGGGTGTCACTGCACCATGGCGGCGGCGTCGGCATGGGTTTCTCGCAGCACGCCGGCATGGTGATCGTCTGCGACGGCACGCCGGAA
>DATGZZ010000403.1:0-6175 GCA_035296945.1 Reyranella sp. | reverse complement strand
CGGCAACGAGAAGTACCTCGAGGGCTTCGGCCCGCCCGCCGCCGGCTACAAGCATGCGCCGCTCAACAACACCAATGTCGTGCGCGACATGGTGGACGACGAGACCGCCGGCATCCTGGTCGAGCCGATCCAGGGCGAAGGCGGCATCCGCGCCACGACCACGCAGTTCCTGAAGGACCTGCGCGCGATCTGCGACGAGTTCGGCCTGCTCTTGTTCTACGACGAGATCCACACTGGGTTCGGCCGGACCGGCAAGATGTGGGGCTACGACTGGTCGGGCGTGAAGCCCGATGTCGCGGCGATCGCCAAGGGCATGGGCGGCGGCTTCCCGATCGGCGCCTTCATGGCGACCGAGAAGGCGGCGGTCGGCATGGTGCCGGGCACGCACGGCTCGACCTATGGCGGCAATCCGCTGGCGACGGGCGTGGCCAACGCGGTGCTCGACGAGATCCTCAAGCCCGGCTTCATCGACGCCGTGCGCGAGAAGGGCGAGTACCTCAAGGCAGAGCTCGAAGGCCTCACCAAGAAGCATCCCAAGGTCTATGTCGAGCAGCGCGGCATGGGCTTCCTGCAGGGCATCCAGTGCACGCCGGCGGTGCCGGCGGGCGACATGGTGAACCGCCTGCAGTCGCTCGGCATGCTGGTGCCACCGGCGGGCGAGAACGTGATCCGTGTCTTCCCCGCGCTGATCGCCGACAAGGCGGCGATCGACGAAGGCATCGACATCCTTGCCAAGGCCGCACAGTCGTTCGAGGCCGCCAAGGCTGCTGAGTAGGCCATGTCGGCGCCCAAACATTTCCTCGACCTCGACCAGGTCGATCCGAAGACGCTTCGCCAGATCCTCGATCACGGCAAGGCGATGAAAAAGGCGCGGCTCAACGGCGGCCACGACAAGCCGTTGGGCGGCAAGACGCTCGCCATGATCTTCGAGAAGCCCTCGACCCGCACCCGCGTGTCGTTCGAGGTCGGCATGCGCGAGCTCGGCGGCCAGACGATCATGCTGGGCCGCGGCGACACCCAGCTCGGCCGCGGCGAGACCATTGCCGACACCGCGCGCGTGCTCAGCCGCTACGTCGACATCATCATGATGCGCACGACGGTCGAGGAGAAACTCCTGGAGATGGCCAAGTACGCGACCGTGCCGGTGATCAACGGCCTCACCGACAAGACGCATCCCTGCCAGCTGATGGCCGACGTGATGACCTTCGAGGAGCATCGCGGCGACATCCAGGGCAAGGCGATCGCCTGGTCGGGCGACGGCAACAACATGGCGACGAGCTGGATCCATGCCGCGGTGCAGTTCGACTTCGAGCTGCGCGTGGCCTGCCCGCCCGAGCTCAAGCCGCCGGCCGACGTGCTGGCGTGGGCCGAGAAGTCGAAGGGCCAGATCACCATCGGCCACGACCCCGAGGCGATCGTGCGCGGCGCGGACTGCGTCGTCACCGACACCTGGGTGTCGATGGGCGACGAGGATCCCGACAGCCCCGGCGCCGCGCGACGACACAACCTGCTGCGCGGCTACCAGGTCGACAAGCACCTGATGGCGCAGGCCAAGAAGGACGCCATCTTCATGCACTGCCTGCCGGCGCATCGCGGCGAGGAGGTTACGGTCGACGTGATCGACGGGCCGCAGTCGGTGGTGTTCGACGAGGCGGAGAACCGATTGCACGCGCAGAAATCCATCCTCGCCTGGTGCCTTTCCTGATGGCCTCGTCGGAAGACCCCCGCTCTTCCGACGAGACGTCCGCGCACGATGGCGCCCTGCCCTTCCAGCTCGACGCGCTGGGTGTACGCGGCCGGCTGGTTCGACTTGGACCTTCATTGGACGCGGTGATCGAGCGCCACGGCTACCCGCTGGCCGTGGCGCGACCGCTCGCCGAGGCGATGGTGCTGTGTGCGGTGCTGGCGACGTCGCTGAAGTATGACGGCATCTTCACCCTGCAGATCTCGGGCGATGGGCCGATCCGGCTCCTGGTCACCGACCTCACCACCGACGGCGCGCTGCGCGGCTATGCGCAGTTCGATTCCTGGAAGCTCGCCGTTGCCTTGGGCGCTGGCCACAATGGTGACGTGCCGGAAGGCTATGTGCCCAAATTGTTCGGGCGCGGGCGGCTCGCCTTCACTGTCGACCAGGGCCAGCACACCCAGCGCTATCAGGGCGTGGTGCCGCTCGAGGGCGCGACCTTGGCCGACTGCGCCCACACCTATTTCCGCCAATCCGAGCAGTTGCCGACCGGCATCAAGATCGCGGCCCGCCGCACCAGCGAGGACGGCGCCGCGCACTGGCGCGCCTCGGCGCTGATGGTGCAGCAGATGCCGGAATTCGACGCCGGCCGCATCGACGTCGATCGCGAGCAGCGCGAGGACGACTGGCGCAAGGCGGTGATCCTGATGGCCTCGGCGACCGAGGCCGAAATGCTCGATCCGAAGCTGCCGGCGATGACCCTGCTTCACCGCCTGTTCCACGCCGAGCAGCCGCGCCTGTTCGCCCGCCGGTCCTTCGTCGCGCGCTGCCGCTGCAGCCGCGAGCGCATCGACCGCGTGCTGCGTTCGATCAAGCGCGAGGAGCTCGACGACCTGCGCGACAAGACCGGGCGCGTCGCGGTAAAGTGCGAGTTCTGCTCGACCGAATACACCTACGACGACCGCGACCTCGACCGGATCTACGCGTCGGCGGCGTGAGGCGCCGCCCGACCGGGGATTTGCGCATTTCCCGCATTTTGCGCTACCCCTCCGCACCGCTCGACGGACGATGACCCGAGGCCGAATGGCCGAATATAGCTTTTGCCGTGGAGCGGTGATGCCACGCGCATTGGTATGAGCGCCTGTGTAGAGCCATGGCTGGCCAATCGCAGCGCAGTGAGCGTCGCAAGAACTATGAGTGCGGCACTCACGATTGTCAATAACTAAAGTGCTCATAGGAGCACCTCAGTATTGATCGATTATTACATTCTTTCGCACCATATGGGACGCAAATCCGACGCTGTCAGTGCCAGCACGCCGGAGATGAGCGACCCCTCCGCGCGATCGAATTCCTCGTCACCGATCTGTCGCGCTACGTCACAGAACAGTACATCTCGATCTGCGGCGGCATTACTCTCACGCCTGCTTGATCAAGCAGGCAGACATGAAGAGCCACCGAGCGTGCGCCCGGCACCCATCGGACAGGAGAGTCGCAATGCACTATGGCAGCCCGATCCCAATTACGGCGTTCCCGGACTTCGACGCGGTCAAGGACTACGTCCAGACGCTCGAGGGCGAGGGCTTCGACTTCACCTCGACCAGCGGTCATGTCCTCGCGCAGCCGTCCGGCACAAATCCACAACGACCGGACCGCCAATATGTCGGGCCGTTCTACGACCCGATGGTCACGTTCTCCTACCTGGCCGGCATGACGCGGCGCATCCACTTCATCACCGGCATCCTGATCCTGCCTGCCTGGCCTGCCGCGTTGGCGGCAAAGCAATCCGCCGAGCTCGCGATCTTGAGCCGCGGACGCTTCGAGCTCGGGATTGGCATAAGCTGGAACGCGGCCGAGTATCGCGCGCTCGGGCAGGACATCCGCGGTCGAGGGAAGCGGATCGAGGAGCAGATTGCCGTACTGCGCCGGCTCTGGTCAGAGCCCTACGTCACCTTCGAGGGACGTTATCACACGCTCGACAAGGTCGGACTCAATCGCGCCGCCATTCCGCCGATCCCGATCTGGATGGGAAGCGAGTCGGGAGAAACCGCCCTTCGCCGCGTGGCGCGCCTGGCCGACGGCTGGATGTCGCTGGGAGATCCCCTCCCCGACATCCCGCGCCTGCAGCAGTACATGCGCGAGGCTGGACGCGATCCGTCGAAGCTGAAGGTGCGCGGACCGCTCGTCGTGGGCGATGACCTGAAGGGCACGATCGAAAGGGGCCGCAAGCTGGCGGCGGCCGGGGTAAGCCACATCAACATCGTGGCGTCACCCGACCGCGATCCGCGGGCCGCGTTGCCGACCATCGTCGCGACACGGAGAGCGTTGGCCGAGGCTCTCGGCTGATGCCCACGTCGGATGCTTTCGCCAACGCCAGCCGATCCGCGTTCCCGCCGCGGCCAACGGCGTCACCGGACTGAAGCCGACATGGGGCTGGGTGAGTGCCGATACAGAGTTCGCCGACAGCGTGCCTACGATGAGCCTTTGATGCAGATCGCTACCGCCAACGGAAGGTCGAGTGGACCAGGAGTGATGACATCGCAGCATGTTATGCGGAGAATGATCGACTGCTCCGATATCGCCGCAACAGAGTTTGGAGAGTTGTACCGTGCAGGTTGCCATCCTTGGAGCTGGCGCGATCGCCTTTGGGAACGCGGCCCTGCTGTGCCGCGACGGGCACGACGTTGCCCTGTGGTCTCCGTCCGGCCGGCGCACCGCGACACTCGCCGCGGGTGCGCCGCTGGTGGCGACCGGCGCCGTCGCCGGCCGCTTTCATCCATGCATCGCCGCAAGCTGTGCCGACGCGCTGGCGAGCGCGGAGGCTGTGGTGGTGGCGGTGCCGGGCTACGGACATCGCCACGTGCTCGACGCCGCGGCGCCGTTTCTGCGCAGCGAGCAGGTGGTGGTGTTCAGCTCCCATATGTCGCTGGCGGCCCTCTATCTGGCGGGTCTGCTGCGCAAGCGAGGCGTGACCGCGCCAATCGCGGCCCTCGGCACGACTGTCACCACCGGGCGGCAGACCGGACCCGATGCGGTGAATGTCAGTTCCATTCGCGCTCGCCTCGATGTCGCGATCCTGCCGGACTCCGCGGCCGACCGGGGCATCGACGTTTGCCGTGCGCTGTTCGGCGACCGCTTCGTGGCGCGTGACGGGCTGCTGGCGATCGCTCTCAGCAATCTCAATCCGCAGAACCATCTGGCGATAGCAATGTGCAACCTCACCCGCATGGAACTCGGCGAGGCTTGGGGGCAGAACCGCCACATCACGCCTGCGGTCGCCCGGCTGATCGAGGCGCTCGACGCCGAGCGTCTGGCGATCGCCCAGGCCTTCGGCCTCACGGTGCGCACGATCCACGAACATTTCCATCTGTCGTTCGATGTGCCGATGGGCCCGCTCGCCGAGATGACACATGCGCTTGCGCAGCGCCCCACGGACGTGAAAGGCCCGACCACGCTCGACAGCCGCTACGTCACCGAAGACGTGCCGTTCGGCCTGGTGCCGACGATCCGGCTCGCCGCACTCGCCGGCGTGCCGGTGCCGCTGCACGAGAGCGGCGTGCGGCTGATGTCGGCGCTTTATGGCCGCGACTTCGCCGCGGAGAACGACATCCTGCCGCGCCTCGGGCCGCTGTCGCGCGAGATGCTGGCTAGGGCGGGCTGAGCGATCCGTCGAATCGCTTCCCTCCCCAGCGAAGCTGGGGAGGTGGCGCCGTCATACGGCGACGGAGGGGTCATGGGCGACCGCGTGGTGCCCATGACCCCTCCATCCGCTTCGCGGACACCTCCCCACGCGGAGCGTGGGGAGGATGCTCTAATTGCAGGCGCGGTTGACGTAGTCCGGCAGGCTGAGGTTGCCGCCTACCACTTCTCGACCCATGGCCGCAGCGCCACTTCGAACGCCCAGGTCGACCGGTGCTGGCGATGTAGCTGCAGATAGGTCTCGGCGATGCGGTCAGGGTCGGCCATGTTGTCGTTGACGGTCGTTCCGGCCCGTCGATGCGCGCGGGTGCCGTCCTCCTGCGTCCAGCCGATCGCAGCGTCGATCGGCACGTTGGCGACGTGGATGCCCTGTGGCATCAACTCTCTCGCCATGCTCTGGGCGAGCCCGGACTTGGCATGGCAGGCCATGGCAAAGGCGCCGCTCTTGGCGAAGCCCTTCAGCGAAGCGCTTGCGTTCGTGAAGATGATCGTTCCCTTCGCGCCGCGGGCGTTCGGCTGGTTCTCGCGCATCAGCCGGGCAGCCTGCTGACCCACCAGGAACGCGCTGAAGGCCGCGTTTCGCAGCGTGTCGAACGCCATGCCCGGTTCGGCCTCGGTGATCCCCTTGCCGAAGATGCCAGGAACGCGGCCGTCGATGTTGTGCACGACGAGCGTCGGAGTCCCGAGGTCCTTGACGACGTTCTGGAACAGCCGCTCAACCGACGCGGGGTCGGCGGCGTCGCACGCATAGCGGCGCACGCCGTGGGCTTTCTCGAGGGCCTGCAGGACCGGCTT
>DATGZZ010000402.1:0-2072 GCA_035296945.1 Reyranella sp. | reverse complement strand
ACCAAGGCCATCGCGTCCTCTGCGCTGCCTTACTGTCCTTTGCGGTGAATCGTTTTAATCCGAGGTCCGCATGACCTATATCGCCAAGCCGAAGCTGCACCACCCGAAGCTGCCGACCAACGAGCTTGGCTATACGCACCGCGATTACGAGGGGTCGGTCTCGACTCTGTGCGCCGGCTGCGGCCACGATTCGATCAGCGCCGCCATCATCCAGGCCTGCTACGAGCTCGACATCCTGCCGCACCAGGTCGCCAAGCTGAGCGGCATCGGCTGCTCGTCCAAGGCGCCGACCTACTTCGTGGGCGCCAGCCACGGCTTCAACACCGTGCACGGCCGCATGCCGTCGGTGATGACCGGCGCCAACCTCGCCAACCGCGACCTCATCTACATGGGCGTGTCGGGCGACGGTGACTCGGCCTCGATTGGGCTCGGCCAGTTCGCTCACATCATGCGCCGCGGCGTGAACATGACCTACATCGTCATGAACAACGGCGTGTACGGCCTGACCAAGGGCCAGTTCTCGGCCACCGCCGACAAGGGCTCGGTCAGCAAGAAGGGCGTCGCCAACTCCGACGAATCCATCGATCTCGTCTCGCTCGCCATCCTGATGGGCGCCACCTTCGTCGGCCGCTCCTTCTCGGGCGACAAGCACCAGCTCGTGCCGCTGATCAAGGCGGCGATGAGCCACAAGGGGGCAGCCTTCCTCGACGTCATCAGCCCGTGCGTGGCCTTCAACAACCATGCCGGCTCGACCAAGAGCTACGACTATGTGCGCGAGCACAACGAGGCGCTGAACCGCATCGACTTCATCGAGGGCCGCGAGGAGATCACCACCCAGTACGCCCCCGGCACCATGACGACGGTGCAGCAGCATGACGGCTCGTGGCTGCGCCTGCGCAAGCTCGGCGAGGAGTACGATCCGGCCGACAAGATCGCGGCGATGAAGCGCGTGCAGGAGGGCCTGCAGGCCGGCGAGGTCGTGACCGGCCTTCTCTACGTCGACCCGACGCCGAAGGACCTGCATCACCATCTGAACACGGTCGAGGCACCGCTCAACACGCTGAACACGCCCGACCTCTGCCCCGGGCCGGCAGCGCTCGACAAGATAAACGCCAGCCTGCGCTGATCTTGCCGGACCGCGGGCCTCCAGGCCCGCTCATGCTCATGCTGTTCTGGACCACGCGCGTCCCCCGCGTCTCATGATCATGAGCGCGCGGGACGCGCACGGTCCGGAAGACTATGGGCGGGCCTGGAGGCCCGCGGACCGGCAAGATTCCCGAATCGAAGGCTAAAGCGCTGGCGGCACGAAGCCGCCGAAAGCCTGCTCCAGGAGCTGCGCGAATTGGATCGGCGTCAGGTCCTCGAGATGGGGCCCGATGATCTGCGCGCCGATCGGCAGGCCGCTCTGCGTGCGCCCGATCGGCGCGACGGTCGCCGGCAGTCCGGCGCCGGTCGCGGGAGCTGCCCAGACGAAGTTGATGTTATAGGGCTCGGCCTTGCCGTCGACGTCGAAGCGGCGGGAGCTCGCCTCGGAGTGATCGTGCTTGAAGGCCGGCGTCGGCATGGTTGGGCAGAGCACGACATCCCATTCCTTGAACAGCATTGCCCACTGGTGTTGCAATCTGGTGCGAACGATGTTCGCAGCCTCCCATTCGCGCCAGCCGACATTGGCGCTGCGCAGCTCGATCGCATCGAGGCTCTGATCGTCAGACCTCAGCGCCGCCGCGAGCGAGCGCATCCGTTCGTAGAACTCGGGTGGACGACCGTTGGTCAATATCGGGCCGAGCAGGCGCATGTAGTTGCGGGTTGCCTCGGCGAGATCGGGCAGCAGCGGGCTTTGTCGCGCCACCGTGGCACCCTCCTTGCCGAGGCGATCGGCCAGTTGAGCGAGCGCTGCGCGGATCACGTCGGCCGTCGGACCGAGCGGATGGGTGTCAACGAGCAGCACGCGGAAGTCGCGCAGCGCGCGAAGGCGCGGCTGCGGCAGCGCCAGGCGCCAGCCGACGCCGTCGCGCTGCTCGTCGGGTCCAGCGATCACGCCGAACTCGAGGGCGAGGTCCTGCGCGCTGCGC
>DATGZZ010000401.1:0-4811 GCA_035296945.1 Reyranella sp. | reverse complement strand
CAGGAGGGCGACGACCAGCACGGTGCGCAGCGGATTGTTGAACAGGATGCCGTAGCCGCAGCCGCCGGCGAAGCAGGCGAGGGCGCGCCACAGCAGGGCCATCGGCTCGATGCCGAGGCCGGCTGCTCCCGGCGGTGCCGGGGTGAGACCTGCGAGAGCGGCGACTATGGACAGGCCGACGGCGGCTGCCAAGGTCAGTAGCACGGCATAGAACAGCCGGGCGATGCCGGCCGTCGTCTGGTGCTGCACGAGGTCCAGCAGGGCCGCGACCAGCGGGAAGCCCGGCACCAGGAACAGCGCCGACGAGATGAAGCCCACCGCATGGGCGAGCTCGAAGGTGCGCACGCCGAAGCCCAGCACGATCAGGCAATAGACGCCCGACGCGAGCACGGCGCAGAGCGCGGTCATGGCGTACTGGTTGAAGCCCTTGCGTGACAACAGGGTACGCGCCGTCTGGCCGAGGCCGCCGCCGACGGCGGCCGCCCCGGTCGCCAGCAGGTCGCCCCCATTGAGATAGGAAAAGCAGGCCGAGGCGACCGCCATCGAGAGCGCGATCGGCAGCAGGGAATGCAAGGCGGGCGTTGCCTCGATGACGTCGATCTCGGCGGCCAGCGCCTCGGCCGTCAGGCCGGGCTTGCTCGTCCGCGCGAGCTGCTCGAGTGCCGCAATGCGCGAGGCATCGACACCGAGCGGTGCCATCTCGCGCGCCAGCGTCACGGTCTCAGCCCCGGCCTGCGCCGTCGCCGTCATGCCGCCGATGGTGATGTGCACGGCGAGGTTCTCGATGCCGAGCGCCTTGGCCACAAGGCCCATGGCGTCGCGCACGCGGAAGGCAGTGTCGCCCGACCGCAGCATCGCCGCGCCGAAGCGCAGGGTGACGTCGAGGGAGTCGGCGAGTGGACTCATGGCTGGGAGCGCGGCACTCCAGTGCCGCTCATGGCTGGGTAAGCCGTGAAGAAGATGCGCCACTGGAGTGGCGCGCTCCCAGCAATGACATCAAGCCGTCTTCAGCCCCAGCACCTCGGCGGTGTCCTTGCGGACCCGCTCGACCAGTGCGGCATCGGTCTTCAGGTCGCCGCCGTAGGACGGGATCATCTCCTTGATCTTGGGCACCCAGTGGCCGACGAGCTGCTCGTGGAAGCAGTTCTCCAGCATGTGCACCATGATCCAGACCGCGGTGGAGGCGCCGGGCGAGGCGCCGAGCAGGGCCACGATCGAGGAATCGGCCGAGGACACGATCTCGGTGCCGAACTCCAACGTGCCGGTGTGCAACTTGTCCTTTTTGATGATCTGGACTCGCTGGCCGGCGACGTCGAGCTCCCAGTCGCTCTTCTTCATGTTGGGATAGAACTCGCGCAGCGCCTTGTAGCGATGGCCCTTGCTCTGGAATACCTGGCCGACCAGGTATTCCTCGAGCGGGAAGTTGTCCCGTCCCACGGCCAGCAGCGGCAGGATGTTGTCCGGCCGGATCGACAGCGGCAGGTCGAGCAGCGAGCCGTGCTTCAAGAACTTGGTCGAGAAGCCGGCATAGGGGCCGAACAGCAGCCAGCGCTTGCCGTCGATGATGCGGGTGTCGAGATGGGGCACCGACATCGGCGGCGAGCCGGCTGCGGCCATGCCGTAGACCTTGGCGGTGTGGCGCTGGGCGACCTCGGCCTTGCCGCAGCGCAGCCAGATGCCGCTCACCGGGAAGCCGGCGAAGCCCTTGGCCTCGGGAATGCCCGACTTCTGTAAGAGCGTGATCGCCGCCCCACCGGCGCCGAGGAAGACGTAGCGCGCGCCGATGCGGCGCGTCTCGCCGGTCTTTTCGTCCTTGACGTCGAGCCACCAGCCGTCGCCGGTCGGCCGGCGCTGCAGGTCGGTGACCTCGTGCGAGAAATGCACGGCGAAGCGATCCTGCTTCTTGAGGTAGTCCATCAGATTGCGGGTGAGCGCGCCGTAATTCACGTCGGC
Organism: Reyranella sp.; assembly: GCA_035296945.1. Taxonomy (GTDB): domain Bacteria; phylum Pseudomonadota; class Alphaproteobacteria; order Reyranellales; family Reyranellaceae; genus Reyranella. Next base: position 2,858 of record DATGZZ010000401.1, on the reverse strand, counting down.
GCCGCTGACGATGCGCGTGGCGGCCACCACCTGGTTGGGATCGCGGCCCTCCATGATCAAGGGCGCCCATTCGGCGATCTGCTTGTGGTCCTGGCTGAACTCCATGCCGTGATAGCAATGATGGGCGCTCATCGCGGCGTGGCGCTTCTTCAGGAAGGCCGCCCGATCCTCGCCGATCACGAAGCTCATGTGCGGCACGGGATGGATGAAGGAATCGGGCGAGGCGATCGCGCCCTTCCGGATCAGGTACGACCAGAACTGGCGCGACATGTCGAACTCGACATTGACCTCGAGCGCCTTGGCGATGTCGACGCTGCCGTCCTTGCGCATCGGCGTGTAGTTCAGCTCGCAGTTGGCGGCGTGGCCGGTGCCGGCGTTGTTCCAGGCGCCCGAGCTCTCCTGCGCCTCGCCCGGCATGCGCTCGATCATGGCGATGCGCAGATGCGGCTGCAGCTCCTTCAGAAACACCGCGAGCGTCGTGCTCATGATGCCGGCGCCCACCAGGACGACGTCGGCGCTCATGACTTCGTTGTTGTCGCTCATGCGATCTCCCCGCCTAGTACCGACTACCCCCAAAGGCTGTCACCCGCCGCGGAGATTACTCCGCGCTGACCGGAGCGAGGGGCCTTTAAGGCCGCAGGAAAGGTCCCTCGCTGCGCTCGGGATGACAATAGTGCTGTATCAGGCATTTGCGGTTCGAGGTACTAGCCGGCGCGCCTGAAAGGAACGGTCGTTCCCGGTTCGAGCACGACATAGAGGCGCCGCCATGGCTCGTCGTTGACCAGCTTCCAGCTGTGGCCGCCGCCCGTCGTGTCCTCGGCCAGCAGGATCTCGCCGGGCTCCAGGATGAAGTGCTGCCCGCCGCGCGTCTGGAAGTCCAGCTTGCCGCTCAAGGTGATCACGAGCTGGCGGACCGGCGCGGTATGCCATTCGAAGGTCCCGCCGGACCGGGTCTCCTGGAACGAGGCATGCGAGGTGCCGAGCTTGCCCGTGAGGAAGTCGCCGCGCGCGCCGGGCGCGAGATCGATGACGCCTTCCTCGGCATGCGAATTCTGGTCCTCGCCGGTCCAAAGACGCACACACCGGATCATCGCCCACGCCCCCTTTGCAACCTCGACGGCTCAAGTCGCCGGCGGCCGCAGTATGCTGTGATGCAGCGACGGGGTGAAGGGGGCAGAGCCGGCAATAGCGTGTACGATCAGCCGAGGTGCCCGAGAGACTTTGTATGACCGACGCTCCTTCCCATCTCGACTCATGCATCTCCGAAGTCTGGGAGCTCCTGGACCGGATAGGACAGGAGACGACAGACAGCCCCGGCATCACGCGCGCCGCCTGGAGCAGAAACGAGGAGATGGCCGCGGACCTCGTCCGCGCCTTTGCGCGGCGGCATGGCCTGCAGGTATTGAACGACGCGTTTGGCAACATTCAGGTCCTGCTGCCCGGTGTCGATCCTGCGACGCCCTGCGTCACGACGGGTTCGCATCTCGATTCGGTGCCGCACGGTGGAAACTACGACGGCCTCGCTGGCGTGGCGGCAGGGCTTGCCGTGCTCGCCTCGGCCAATGCCGATCCGGTCAATCGCGCGCGACCCTTTCGGGCCGTGGCCATGCGGTGCGAGGAGAGCCCGTGGTTCGGCACGGCCTATCTCGGCAGTCGGCTCATGCTCGGATTGTCGACACTGGACGAGATCGGCGATCTCGTCAGATCCGACAGCGGAAAGCCGCTGCGTCATCACATGCAGAACCTGGGACACCCGCGAACGGACGGGGCCCTGGCGCCCCTGCTCAATTGCGGTCTCGTCACGTCCTTTCTCGAGCTCCATATCGAGCAGGGACCCCTCCTGGAAGCGGATGGCATTCCGGTCGGCATCGCCACCGCGGTGCGCGGCAATGTCCGCTTTCCCGATGCGCGTTGCATCGGCGCCTATGGCCATTCGGCCGCGCTGCCACGACGTTTCAGGCAGGACGCCGTCCTTGGCGTGGCGGAGCTGGCGCTCGGTCTCGATGGGTACTGGAAGGACAGGATCGCGCAAGGAGACGAAGACTTCGTCTTCACCGTCGGCAAATTCTCGACGGATGCGGCGCAGCACGCCATGACAAAGGTGGCTGGACAGGTGACGTTCAGCCTGAATATCGGCGCGGCGGTGAAGACCTCGCTGGATGCGGCGCGGGCTCGCCTGTTCGACCTGATCAAGGGCATCGAGAACGATCGGGGCGTCGCTTTCGAGCTCGGTCGAGAGGTCGGGACGGCACCGACCGAACTGGATACGACGCTGATCGCGCTGATCGAAGACGCCGCAGGTGCCCTTGGAATCGCCACGCGCCGCATGCCCACCGTCGGACATGACGCGGCAATGTTCGTCCGCGCGGGTATTCCGTCGGCGGTCATCCTTGTCCGCAACGCACACGGCAGCCACAATTCCGGCGAAGCACTGGACCGCGAAGACTTCGCCGGCGGCGTTCGCGTTCTTGGTCGCGCCATGCATCGACTGGCAAACCCGCGATGAACGCGTCGGACCATCTCTCCCGTCAGTCCGTCGATTGCCGGGCAGGCGGCTGCCGATCGGCGGCTCGGGCGGCAGAGGACATGAACAGCCACTTGTCTGCACCCGCGGCACGACCTTCGTTGAATACGGCAACGGCGCGCGCCCGATCGCCGACGTTCCAGAACGCTTCGGAGACGTCGCGATAGACCATGGCGGTGGCACCTGGCCGGGTCTCGAGATCCGTCACGCTCAACGCCCCCTTGGCGCTGATGAAACTCCCTTCTCCGCCAGTTCTGTCGCCATCCAGGATCTGGTAGCTGGCCAGAGTGCCGTAAGCCAGCGCGAGCGTCCCGCAGTTGAGGCTGATGGTGCG
>DATGZZ010000400.1:0-2898 GCA_035296945.1 Reyranella sp. | reverse complement strand
GCGACCCACTGCAGGGCCTGAAGGTGACCGGCGCGGGTTTCCACGCGATGGCGGCGAAGATCGCCGGCCTCGGCCTGCCGACCGTGCTGGTGCAGGAAGGCGGCTATCTCAGCGACGACCTCGGCCGCAACTTGGTGCAGTTCCTGGAGGGGTTCGAAAAGAGTCGCTCATAGCTTGGGGCGCGCCACTCCAGTGGCGCGGTCATGGGTGTCGGCCGAAGAAGACGCGCCACTGGAGTGGCGCGCCCCCAGCGGGCATAGTCCGCACGAATCACCGAACAATGGAGCCCGCGCATGCCGACCGTCGCTGACCTGATGGCTGAGACCCTGACCGTCGCCGGCGTGAAGCGTATCTACGGCGTGGTCGGCGATTCCTTGAACGGCTTCACCGATTCGCTGCGCAAGCAGAAGAAGATCGACTGGATCCACATGCGCCACGAGGAGGCCGCGGCCTTCGCCGCCGGCGCCGAGGCCCATCTCACCGGCGAGCTCGCGGTCTGCGCCGGAAGCTGCGGGCCGGGCAACCTGCACCTGATCAACGGCCTGTTCGACTGCCAGCGCAGCCGCGTGCCGGTGCTGGCGATCGCCGCCCACATCCCGAGCGGCGAGATCGGCAGCTCCTATTTCCAGGCAACGCACCCCGAGCATCTGTTCGCCGAGTGCGCGCACTATGTCGAGCTGGTCTCCAACGTCGACCAGATGCCGCGCATCTTCGAGAAGGCGATCCGCATCGCCATCGCCCAGCGCGGTGTCGCCGTCGTCGTGATCCCGGGCGACATCGCGCTGCAGTCGACCGACGCCAAGGCCGCCAAGTGGCTGGCGCCCGCGCCGCCGGTCGTGATGCCGCCGGAGGCCGACATCGATGCGCTGGCGAAGATCCTGAACGACGGTGAGCGCATCACCCTGATGTGCGGCGCTGGCTGCGCCGGCGCCCACGCCGAGATCGTCAAGCTCGCGGGCGTGCTCAACGCGCCGATCGTGCATTCGCTGCGCGGCAAGGAGCATGTCGAGTACGACAACCCCTTCGACGTCGGCATGACCGGCCTGATCGGCTTCTCCTCGGGCTATGCCGCCATGAAGGCGTGCGACACGCTGCTGCTGCTGGGCTGCGACTTCCCCTACCGGCAGTTCTATCCCGAGGGCGCCACGGTGGCGCAGGTCGACATCCGCGCCGAGAGTCTGGGCAACCGCTGCCATCTGGCGCTGGGCGTGGTGGGCGATGTCCTGGCGACGGTGATCGCGCTCCTGCCCAAGCTCAAGAAGAAATCGGACTCGAAGTTCCTCGACGCCGCCCGCGCCCACTACGCCAAGGCGCGCGAGGATCTCGACAAGCTGGCCGAGGGCAAGCCGGGCGGCAAGGTCATCCATCCGCAGTATGTCGCGCGGCTGCTGAGCGAGCTTGCCAGCGACGACGCGGTCTTCACCTGCGACGTCGGCACCCAGACGGTGTGGGCGGCGCGCTACCTGAAAATGAACGGCAAGCGCCGGCTGATCGGCTCGTTCAACCATGGCTCGATGGCCAATGCGCTCCTGCAGGCGATCGGCGCCCAGGCGACATTCCCCAAGCGGCAGGTCGTGTCGATGTCGGGTGACGGCGGCTTCTCGATGATGATGGGCGACTTCATCAGCCTTTCCCAGCTCGGCCTGCCGGTGAAGGTGGTGGTGCTGAACAACGGCACCTTGGGCTTCGTCGAGATGGAGATGAAGGCGAGCGGCTTTCTCGACGTGGGCTGCGAGCTCAAGAATCCCAACTTCGCCGCCATGGCCGAGGCCATGGGCATCAAGGGCGTGCGGGTCGAGGCGCCGGGCGATCTCGAAGGCGCGCTGAAGGATGCGCTGGCGCATGACGGGCCGGCGCTGGTCGACGTCGTGAGCGCGCGCCAGGAGCTCGCGATGCCGCCCAAGGCCACGATCGGCCAGGCGCTGAACTTCAACCTCTTCCTGCTGAAAGCGGTGATGGACGGCCGCGCCGCCCAGGTGATCGACCTGGCGCGCGTCAATCTTCGGATCTGAATTTCCTCCCCATCGTCTTCGATGGGGAGGTGGCCCGAAGGGCCGGAGGGGTCATGAGTCACGATCGTTGACTCATGACCCCTCCGTCGCCGTATGACGGCGACACCTCCCCAGCTTCGCTGGGGAGGAACACCTCTACATCAGGAAGACGCCTTTGCCGTCCGCCTGCTTGTCGAACAGCTTGTAAGCCTCGTCCGCCTGGTCGAGCGTCCAGCGGTGCGTGAACAGGCGGTCGACGTCGATCTTGCGTTCGACGCAGAAGGCGGCGCACTCCGCCTGGATGACGGTGGAGAACGTCCAGGAGGCGATCAGCGTCATCTGGCGGCGCAGCAGATGCGGGCTGACGTCGATCGTGACGTCGCCGCCCTCGCCCACGAAGCACATGGTGCCCCAGACCTTGGTGCTGCGGATGGCATTGAGACGGGCATCGCGGTTGCTCGACGTGTCGAGCGTGAGGTCGGCGTACTTGCCCGCCGTCAGCTCCTTGATCGCCGCGACGGGATCGTTCGAGCCCGGGTTGACCAGCTCGTCGGCGCCGAATGCGCGGGCGCGCTCCAGCCGCTGCGGGTTGGTGTCGAGCGCGATCACGCGCGCGCCCATCGCCTTGGCGAACTGTGTGCCGGCGAGACCGACCGGCCCCTGGCCGAAGATGGCGATCGTGTCCCGGCCGGAGAGGTTCATGCGCCTGAGCGCCCCGTAGGCAGTGCCCGAGCCGCAGGAGATGGCAGCACCTGCCGTGAAGCTCAGGCTCTCGGGCAGCGGCACCATCGTGTTGGCCGGCACCTTAAGGTACTTGGCGTGGCCGCCGTGGGCGTTGTTGCCGTAGACCTTCACCGGCACTTCCTGGCAGAGTTGCTGCCAGCCCGAGCGGCAATGGCTGCACTGG
>DATGZZ010000399.1:0-5290 GCA_035296945.1 Reyranella sp. | reverse complement strand
ATGATCGATCGCCTGGCATCGCCGATCACCGACGTCTGCGCAGTCATGACCACAGCGATCCCCGAGCGGGTCGACGAAAGCGGTCAGCGCTACAAGGTCGATGCCGAGGACACCAACTATGCGCTGGTGAAGCTGCAAGGCGGCGCGATCGGCGTGATCACCAACAGCTGGGCAACGCGGCCGCGCCGCGACGACACCATGGTGGTGCAGATCGACGGCACCAACGGCTCGGCCGTGGCCGGCCGCTTCCGCTGCTTCACCCAGTCGGCCGCCGACACGCCGGAGGCCTTCATCAAGGCGGCGCGACCGGGCGGCGTCGACCTGATGGCTGGCTGGAAAGAAGTGGCGGATGCGGGCGAGAACAAGAACCCGTTCCGCCAATGCTGGGAAGCGTTCCTGCGCCACGTCGGCGAGGACGCGCCCTACCTGCCGACTCTGGTCGAGGGCGCCAAGGCCGTGCAGCTCGCCGACCTCGCCTATCGCAGCGTCGCCGAGCAACGCTGGATCAAGGTGCCCGACCTCAAGATCTGATTCTTGCTGGGAGCGCGCCACTCCGTGGCGCGCTCCCAGCATCAATGAAACGTCCGGCCCGAATCGATCACCAGCGTCTGGCCGGTCATGGTGTTGGTGCGGCACATCGTGACGACCTGATCGGCGCAGTCGTCCTTGTCGGCGGCCTTGCCCAGCAGCGAGGCCTTGCGGCCGGTTTCGATCGCCTCCGGCCTGAGGTTCGCGGTCGCGCGCGTGCCTTCGAGCAGGCCGGGCGCCACGCAGTTCACCAGCACCTCGGGCGCCAGCGCCACCGCCATGCACTTGGTGAGATGGATCAGGCCCGCCTTGGAAACGGCATAGGCGATCGACGATCCCGTCGGCCCCAGCCCCGCGACCGAGGAAATATTGACGATGCGCCCGCTGCCCTGCCGCTTCATCACCGGTGCAACGGCCTTGGTCACGAGCATCGGGCCGGTCAGGTTGATGTCGATGATCTTGGTCCATTCCTCGTAGGTGAGGTTGTCGAGATCCTTGAATGGGATCGATTTGTTGTAGGCGGCATCGTTGACCAGGATGTCGAGCCGGCCGAAGCGCTTCACCACGTCGTCGACCATGCCCTGGACCTGGTCACGCTTGGTGACGTCGCAGGCGAAGGCGGCCGCCCCCACCTGGTGCTTCTCGAGATCGCGCGCCACGCCATCCGCCTGGTCCCTGCTCTGGGCATAGACGACGGCGATGTGACAGCCCTGTGCAGCCAGTGCATGGCAGATGCGCTGGCCAAGCCCGCCATTGCCGCCCGTGACGACAGCAACCGTCCCTTTGAGGTCCATGCGTTTCTCCCGTTTTGACGTTGGCGGCAGCCTAGAGCCTGTTCGGACACGAGGGAATCATTATGATCTTTCCACCAAACCGGCGGGCAAGCCGGATGGAGGAAACATGGGCCGCAAGTACGACGTCATCGATGCCGATGGGCATGTGCTGGAGCCGTTCACCCTGTGGGACGACTACATGGATCCAAAATATCGTGAGCGCGCGCCGAAGCTGGTCAAGGACAAGGACGGCAAGGAGCGCCTGCTGCTGGAGGACAAGATCCTGGGCAGCCGCGCGGGCTTCGGCGGAATCGGCGGCGTGGGCGCGCGCCAGGGCGTCGTCGCGGCCGACGCGATGGACTACAAGGACGGACGCAAGGGCGGCTTCGATCCTCATGCGCGCATTCCCGACATGGATCTCGACGGCATCGACGCCGCCTTCCTCTATCCCAGCCTCGGCCTGTTCGCCGGCGCGGTCAGCGATCCTGCCTTCGCTGCCGCGATGTGCCGCGCCTACAACCGCTGGCTTGCCGACTACTGCAAGCCCTACCCCGACCGCCTGTTCGGCATCGCCATGCTGCCGATGCAGTCGATCGACGCGGCGATCCAGGAGATGCGTTTCGCCCGCAAGGAACTCGGCTTCCGCGGCGGTTTCCTGCGGCCCAACCCCTACAACGACCGCAAGCTGCACGACCCGGACTACGAGCCGTTCTGGCGCGCGGCCGAAGAGATCGACTTCTGCATCGGCATCCATGAAGGCGGCAACAGCGGCATGCCGACGGTCGGTGTCGACCGCTTCGACGGACGCGGCGCGCAGCACATCATCTCGCACACCATGGAGATGATGCTGGCGGCCATGAGCTTCATCTGGGGCGGTATCTGTGAGCGTCATCCGAAACTGCGCGTGGCTTTCCTGGAATCGGGCGGCGGCTGGATCGCCCCCTGGCTCGACCGCATGGATCGCCACTTCGACGACAAGGGGTTCAACGATTCGGGCCTGAAGATGCGGCCAAGCGAGCTGTTCCAGCGCAATTGCTGGATCTCTTTCGAGCCGGTCGAGGGCTCGATCGGCGCGCTCGCCGAATATATCGGCCCGCACAAGATCCTATGGGCGACCGACTACCCGCACCGCGACGGCTTCTTCCCAGGCGCCCCGGAGATGCTGAAGGAACGGATGAAGGGCCTGTCGGCCGAGGCCCAGCGCAAGATCATGGCCGGCGGGGCGATGGGGTTCTACGGCCTGCACTGAATCTGGGAGCGCGGGCCTCTGGCCCGCATCATGATCATGAGCGGACCAGAGGTCCGCGCTCCCAGCTACTTGATGCCGAGCAGCTTCGCCGCCGTCCCGCCCAGGATGGCGATGCGTTGCTCGTCGTTGAGGCCCGGCGTGCTCAGCACGAGGTCGACCTCGGTGGTGGTCCACGGGAACGGATAGTCGGTGCCGATCATGATCTGGCCGGGACCGGTCTCGGCGATCAGGTGGCGCAGCGCCTCGGGCGTGAACACGATCGTGTCGAAGAAGAGCTGGCCGTCCTTCAGGTAGGCGGTCGGGTTCTTCTTGGGCAGCGGCCCGACGCGGTCGGGGAAGCAGCGGATCACCGCGTCCGAGCGGTTGGCGTAGGACGGCAGGAAACCGCCGCCGTGCGCGGCGCAGATCTTTAGCCGGGGGAAGCGGTCGAGCGTGCCTTCGAAGATCAGGTGCGATAGCGCGATCGTGGTCTCCAGCGGATTGCCGATTGTGTTGGTCAGCAAGCCGCTGCCGCCCAGCCGGCCGCTGGGCTCGAGCTCGCGCGTGCCAAGCGGGTGCATGAAGACCAGCACACCGAGCTCCTCGCACTTCTTCCAGAAGGGATGGAAGCGCGGGTTGGCGAGCTCCTCGCCCGCAACGCTGCCACCCACGCCGACGCCCTTGAAGCCGAGCTTCTTGACGGCATGCTCGACCTGCTCGGCCGCCAGTTCGGGATGCTGAAGCGCTGCGGTCGCGAAGGCCACGAAGCGGTCGGGATTGGCGGCGCAGAACTCGACCAGCGTCTCGTTCTGGACCTTGATCAGCTCGGCCGCAACGTCGCGCTCGGCCCTGTACCAGTACGGGTTGATGCTGAGCGCCTCGACGTCGATGCCCTGTGCGTCCATGGCCGCGATGCGCGTGCTGGTGTCGTCCATCAGCAGTCCCGGCGCCTCGAGCGGATGCTTGATGAGGGCCATTGCCTTGGGCACGCAGCAATGGGCGTGGACATCGATGGTCTTGACCCGCTTGCCGTTGACCACGACCTCGCGGCGGCGCGGATGGGCGTGCCCGTGCGGCTGCGCCGGGGGGCTGAGCCCGGCGGCCGCGCTCAGCATCTCGCAGCCGGTGAAGGCGATGGCGCCCGGCGGGGCGCTGGGAACCACACTCCCGGTCAAGGACATTGCCATCTCCCCTAGTTTTCTTGCGGTCGAGCACGAGCCTACAACGCCTTGATTGCCGAGTCGCCTCGGCTACGATGACAGCCCCAGTGTACACACGAGGCCCGCCCCATGGCCGACCATGACCACCATCATCCCCACGAGCACTCGGAACTGTCCGAGACGCAGCTGCGCGTGCGCGCGCTGGAAACCATCTTGACCGAGAAGGGCTACATCGACCCGGCCGCACTCGACGCCATCGTCGAGACCTACGAGACCAAGGTCGGGCCGCGCAACGGCGCACGTGTCGTTGCCAAGGCGTGGACCGATCCCGCCTTCAAGCAGGCGCTGCTGAAGGACGCCACCGCCGCAGTCGGCACGCTGGGCCATGTCAGCCCGGTCGGCGATCACCTGGTCGCCGTCGAGAACACCCCGCAGCGCCACAACATGATCGTGTGCACGTTGTGCTCCTGCTATCCGTGGGAAATGCTCGGCCTGCCGCCGGTCTGGTACAAGTCGGCACCCTACCGCTCGCGCGCGGTCAAGGATCCGCGCGGCGTGCTGGCCGACTTCGGCGTGAAGCTGGCCAAGGAAACCGATATCCGCGTCTGGGATTCGACGGCCGAGACGCGCTTCCTGGTGCTGCCGATGCGGCCCGCCGGCACCGAGGAGTGGAGCGAGGAGCGGTTGGCCGATCTCGTCACCCGCGATTCGATGATCGGCACGGGCTTGGCGCTCGCGCCGGCGGAGATCGCCAAATGAACGGCGTGCACGACATGGGCGGCATGGACGGCTTCGGCAAGGTCGAGGTCGAGGAGAACGAGCCGCCGTTCCACGCGACGTGGGAAGGCCGCGTGCTCGCCATGCAGCGCGCGATGGGCTACGCCGGCGCCTGGCACATCGACGATTCGCGCTATGCCCAAGAGACGCTGCCGCCGCAGACCTATCTCGCCGTCTCCTACTACCAGCGCTGGGAACTGGCGATGGAGAAGAACCTGTTGTTGCGCGGCTACGTCACCGAGGCCGAGCTCAAAGCGGGCCGTGCGCTGGGGCCGGCCAAGCCCCTGCCGCGCAAGCTCACGAAGGATGTCGTGGACGCGGGCATGACGCGCAATTCCTTCTTCCGCCAGCAGCAGGGCCCCGCCCGCTTCAAGCCGGGCGACCGGGTGCGCACCAGGAACATCAATCCGCTGACGCATACCCGCCTGCCGCGCTATGCCCGCGACAAGCTCGGCACGGTCGAGCTGATCCACGGCTGCCACGCCTACCCCGATTCGGTCGCGACCGACCGCGGCGACGATCCGCAGTGGCTCTACACCGTCGTGTTCGACGGCCGCGAGATCTGGGGGCCGGACACCGATCCGACGCTGACGATCTCGATCGACGCCTTCGAGCCCTATCTCGAACCGGCATGACGGCCAACGTGACGGAGCGCCCAACCATCCCCGTCGCCGGCATCCCGAGTGACGGCGAAGGCCCGGTGTTCCGCGAGCCGTGGGAAGCGCAGGCCTTCGCCATGGCGCTGGCGTTGCACAAGCGCGGCCTGTTCACCTGGCCGGAGTGGGCCGCGTCTCTTGCCGACGAGATCAAGCGAGCGCAGGCGG
>DATGZZ010000398.1:0-10292 GCA_035296945.1 Reyranella sp. | reverse complement strand
TACATCTTGCGCATCTCCGGCACGCCCGCCTTCACAGGGTTGCCGCCAGCCGTGGGATCGACGGCGGCCATCTCGGCGAACTTGTCGAGATGGCTTTCCTTGACGCCGAGCTCGGCCAGGGTATGCGGGATGCCGATCTGGCGGCGCAGATCGAGGCTCCATTCCATGAAGCCGTCGAAGGTCGGGGTGCGCAGGCCGAGCCAGCGCGCCAGGCGCTGGATCTTCTCGTCGATGGCGGCGCGGTTGAACTTCAGCACGTAGGGCATGGCGACGGCGTTGGTGAGCCCGTGGTGCGTGTCGAGCACGGCCCCTACCGGATGCGACAGCGAATGGATGGCGCCCAGTCCCTTCTGGAACGCCGTCGAGCCCATCTGCGAGGCGGCCAGCATGTGGCCCCTCGCCTCGATGTCGCGGCCGTCCTTGACGGCGCGCGCCAGGTTCTCCTTCACCAGGCGCATGCCCTCGACGGCAATACCTTCCGCGTAAGGGTGATAGCCCGGTGCGCAGTAGGCCTCCAGGCAATGGATGAAAGCGTCCATGCCGGTGCCGGCCGTGAGCTTGGCCGGCAGGCCGACCGTCAGCTCGGGATCGGCGATGACGATCGACGGCATCATCCTGGGATGGAAGATCACCTTCTTGGTGTGTGTCTCCTGGTTGGTGATCACCGAGGCGCGGCCGGTCTCCGAGCCGGTGCCGGCCGTCGTCGGCACGGCGATCGAGGGATAGATCCCCGCCGGATTGGCCCGCGTCCACCAGTCGCCGATATCCTCGAAGTCCCACAGGGGCCGCGTCTGGCCGGCCATGAAGGCGATCGCCTTGGCGGTGTCGATGCCCGAGCCGCCGCCCCAGGCGATGACGCCGTCATGCTTGCCCGCGCGCAACATCCGCACGCCCGCCTCGACATTGGCCGCGACGGGGTTGGGCTTCACCTCGCTGAACAGCGCGACCTCGATGCCCGACTTGCGCAGCCCCAGCATGGCATCGCTGATCATGGACAACTTGGCGAGACCCGGATCGGTGACCAGCAGCGGCCGCTTCAAGCCCACCACCTTGCAGGCTTCCGGCAGTTCACGGATGCGGCCCGCACCAAAACGGATCGAAGTGGGATAATTCCAGTTACCGACCAAAGACTGAGACATCAGATGATTTCCATGTAGCGGTCGAGCTCCCACTCGGTGATGGCCTTGCGGAACTCACGCTCTTCCCATTCGCGGGTTGCAGAATAGTGATCGACGAAGCTGTCGCCGAACAGATCGCGCGCCGCCGTCGATGCTTTCAGCCTCCCGGCGGCTTCCATCAGGGTACGCGACAGCTGCGCCTTCTGCGGATGCTCGATCTCGTAGGAATTGCCCTTGATGGGCTCGCCGGGATCGACCTTGTTCTCCACGCCCCACAGACCCGAGCCGACGGCCGCAGCCAGCGCCAGGTAGGGGTTCGCATCGGCGGCGGCCACCCGGTACTCCACGCGTGTCGACTTGGGCGAGCCCGGGATGACGCGCAGCGAGGTCGTGCGGTTCTCGACGCCCCAGCTCGACACGGTCGGCGCCCAGAAGCCCGGGATCAGGCGGCGGTAGGAGTTCACGTTGGCCGCCACCATCGCCAGCAGCTCGGGCATCAAGGCGCGCTGGCCGCCGACGAAATGGCGCATGGTCTCGCTCATGCGATGGTTGCCGGCCTCGTCGAAGAAGACCGGCTTGCCGTCCTTCCACAGCGACATGTGCATGTGGCCGCCGCAGCCCGGCCAGTCCTTCGACCACTTGGCCATGAAGGTGGCGAGCCAGTCGCGCTTCTGCGCCAGCACCTTGGTGTAGAGCTTGAACAGCGCGGCGCTGTCGGCCGCAGCCAGCCCGTCCTTGACCCGAAGCGCTGCTTCCAGCACGCCGGCGCCGGTCTCGGTGTGCAGGCCCTCGATGCCCATGTCCATCGTCTCGCACATGGCGAGCAGATCCCTGTACCAGTCGGACAGCACCGAGTTGCGCAGCATCGAATAGCCGAAGAAGCCGGGCGAGATCGGCTTCAGGTTCCTATAGCCCTTCTCGCGGATCGAGAAGGGCGTCTCGGCGAAGACGAAGAACTCGTACTCGAAGCCGACCTTGACCTCGAAGCCGAGCTTGGCGGCGCGCGCCAAGACGCGGCGCAGCACGCCGCGCGGGCAGATTTCCTCAGCCTTGTCGACGAACTCGCAGAGGAACAGCAGATTGCCGGGCTCGGTCGCGATCTCGCGGCAGGTCTCGGGCAGGATGCGCACGTTGGCGTCGGGATAGGCGGTGTGCCAGCCGGTATAGGTGACGTTGTCGTAGAGCTGGTCGTTGGAATCCCAGCCCAGGACCACGTCGCAGAAGCCCATGCCGCCGTCGAGGGCACCGCTGAACTTGTCGATGTGCAGGTACTTGCCGCGCAGCACGCCGTCAATGTCGTGGACGCCGACCTTGACGTGGCGCAGCCCGCGCTCCTGCAGGATGCGACGCGCATCGGCTGCCGTTTTCACTTGGCGCGGTTCCATTCTCTCTCCCCTTGTGACGGCAGAAGACTAGCTGCTGAGATAGCGCGGAAGCCAGAGGGCAATGTCGGGGATGATCGCGATGACCATGGTGAAGAGCACCATGATCAGCAGGTAGGGCATGGTCACCTTGGCGATATAGCCCAGCCCGTCGTCGGTCAGGCCCTGGATGACGAACAGGTTGAAGCCCACCGGCGGGGTGATCTGCGCCATCTCGACCACCAGCACCAGGAAGACGCCGAACCAGATCGGATCGAAGCCGGCCGCCTTCACGATCGGCATGACGATGGGCAGCGTCATGACGATCATGCTGAAGCCGTCGAGGAAGCAGCCCAGGATCAGGTAGAAGACGATCAGGGCCACGATCAGCATGAAGGGCGAGAGCCCGAGGCTGGAGACGAAGGCCGCGACGGCGGCCGGGATGCCGAGGAAGGCCGCGGCGCTGCCCAGGATCGAGGCACCCAGCACGATCAACGCGATCATGGCGCAGGTCTGCACCGAGCCGATGGCGATGGCCTGAAGCGCTCCGCCCTTCAGCTCGCCCTGCAGGCCGGCGACGACCAGCGCTCCCGCCACGCCGACCGCGGCCGCTTCGGAGGGGGTGGCGAGCCCGCCGTACATCGAGCCCAGCACGCACAGGATCAGGAACACGGCCGGCCCCAGGTCGCGGACCGAAGCGGCGAACTCCGCGGCCGACGCCACGTGGACCTTGCGCTCGGCCGCGGGCACGAGGCCCGGCTTGATCGCGCTATGGATCATGATCCAGGCCATGAAACTCGCGGCGAGCAGGAAGCCCGGGATGAAGCCCGCGGTGAACAGCTTGGCGATCGAGACGTCGCCCAGCACACCGTAGATGATCATGATGTTGGACGGCGGGATCAGGAAGCCCAAGGTGCCGGCGCCGGCCAACGATCCCACGGCGACGTCCTTGGAGTAGCCGCGCTTCAGGAGCTCGGCGAGCGAGATGCGGCCGACCACCTGCGTGGTCGCGGCCGACGAGCCCGAAATGGCGGCGAAGATCGAGCAGCCGATGACGTTGACGTGCAGCAGGCGGCCCGGCAGCAGCGCTGCCCAGGGTGAGAGGCCGCGGAACAGCGACTGCGACAGCCGCGTGCGGAACAGGATCTCGCCCATGACGATGAACAGCGGCAGCGCCAGCAGCTCCTGCGTCGTCAGGATGTTCCAGGCATACTGCGCCAGAAGCTTGTCGAGGGGGATGTCGCGGAACACCGCCAGCAGCACCGTGCCGGTGACGGCAAGCGTCCAGCCGATCCAGAGGCCGCCCGCCAGGAAGGCGAACAGCACCACGAACATGACGATGACGATTTCGAGCATCTCAGCCTACAGAGTCGCCAGGATCATTCGGCGACCGATGCCGCACGCATGTTGAGGTCCTCCAGCGGCAGGCCGAACAGGGCCTGGAAGAAGCGCGCCACGAACTGCATGACCAGCAGGCAGACACCGAAGGTCACCAGCGCCTGGGGGATCCAGAGCGGCGTCGCGCTCGACAGCGAAACTTGGTCGGACGAGAAGCTGCGCCAGCTGAAGTTGACCATGGCGACGGCCAGATAGCCGGTGAAGGCCACGCCCAGCGCCGCCAGCATAGTCTCCATCCAGCGCCGCGTCGCGGGGCTCACGCGGGCCAGCACCAGAGTGACCCGGATATGGCCGCCGGCGCGCAGCGTCATCGCTGCCCCGAAGGTGAAGGCCGCGGCCATGAGATAGGAGCTGTATTCCCAGGCGATCGGGATGTCGGCCGGCACCGAGGGGAAGATGTCGGACAGCGCTCGCACCAGCACCTCGGCCAGCATCAAGCAGGTCAGCGCCACCAGGCATGCTGCACCCATCCAGCCGTCGAGCCGGCCCAGTGCGTCGATGGCATCGAGGAAGAAACGCAGGGGCTGGGGTGCCCCTGCGTTCGGGTTCGGGCCGTGTGCGCTCACGCGCGCTTCATTTCGACGAGGTAGGCCTTGATCGGCTTCTCGGCCGCCGGCACGCGCTTGATGAAGTCGGCGATCATCGGCTCGGTCTTCTTGCGCAGGTCGGCCACCATCTGCGGCGGCGGGATGACGAGCTGCATGCCCCCGTCGATCAGCTTCTTGTTGCTGTCGGCGTCGGCCTTGAGCGAGGCCTGCCAGAAGTCCGGTTCGAGCTTCTTGGCGAGATCGACGATGATCTTCTGGTTGGCCGGCGAGATCTTCTTCCAGGTGTCGTTGTTGATGGTGACGATCTGGGACGACCAGGCGTGATTGGTCTGGTGGAAGAACTTCAGGAACTCCCAGAACTTGCCGTCGACACCCGACACCGACGAGGTCGACACGCCGGAGACGGCGCCCGACGACAGGGCGGCGATGGTCTCGCCCCACGGGATCAGCGCCGGCGCCATGCCGATGGCGCTGCACATGTCCTGGGCGTTCTTGTCGGGCACGCGGATCTTGATGCCCTTCAAGGCATCGAGCGACTCGCACTTGACCTTGAGGTGCAGATACTGCGTCGGCCACGGCACCATGTAGAGGATGGTCTGGTTGTTCTTCAGCGCCACCTTCTCGTACTCGGGCCTGAGGTACTTGTGCAGCACCTTCAGCTCCTCGACGTTGTTCGAGATGAAGGGGATGCCCTCGACGCCCATGATCGGCTCGTCGCCGATCTGCTGGATGTTCAGGATGTCGGCCATCGGCACCAACCCGTCGCGCACGGCGCGCAGCTGCTCGGGGCCCTTGAAGCCGAGCTGACCGCCCGACTTAACGTCGATCTCGACGGCGCCTGAGGTGCCGGTCTTGACCTCTTCGGCGAACTTCTTGGCGTTGATCGTGTGGAAATTGCCATCCGGCCATACGGTGGCCAACGGCAGCTTCAGCGTTTGCGCCTGCACAATCGCCGGCGCACCCAGCATCGCCGCGCCCATTCCCACACCCGCCTTCAAGGCGTCTCTGCGTCTCAACTTCATGAAAGCCCCCTTCTTAAGGTTGATACCCTTCCCCGATCACTCAGCCGCTTTCGGCGGCTTGAATTCGTAAACCTGCTCGGCCGTCTCCTGCGAGATCAGCCCGTCGGCCAGGTCGTTGGCCACCTGCACGCGATCGCGCTCGCCGGGCTTGCCGATTCCGGCGCCACCCGGAGTCATCACCACCAGCCGGTCACCCGGCGGGATGAGCTGGAAGCCCTTGCCCTTCAAGGTCTGGCCCGACTTCAGCCCGACGAAACCCGCCTCGCCGTCCTTGCCGCCGTCGCGACCGCGCGGCGGATAATCGATGCGGTCGAAGGCGGCCAGCAGGTCGAACGGCTCGGCGATGCCGCTTTCGATCTCCATGATCTGGCCCAGCCCGCCGCGGGTGCGGCCGGCGCCGCCCGAATCCGGGCGGAACTCCTTGCGCCAGAAGATCAACGGCGTCTGGGTCTCGGCGATCTCGACCGGCGTGCCGCGCACGCCGCTGGGGTAGGCCGTGGCCGAGAGCCCGTCCTTGTCGGCACGCGCGCCGGTGCCGCCGTTGGACGTGATGGCCATGCCGAAGCCGTAGTTGCCGCCCTCGCCGCCCTTCACATGGCCGCGCACGTTGATGTTCCACAGGCACGACGTGCCCTCAGCCGGCACGCGGTCGGGAACGACCTGGCGCAGGCAGCCGAAGGTCACGTCGGGCAGCATCTGGCCGATGATGTGACGCGAGGCCACGGCGTTGGGCTTCGGCGCATTGAGGATGGTGTCCGCCGGCGCCGACACGGTGAGCGGTTCGAGCGAGCCTGCATTGTTCGGGATATGGGTCGCCACCACGCAGCCCAGGCCGAACACGGTGTAGGCCGTGGTGTAGGCATGCGGCACGTTGATGCCGCGTCCCGAGGCGGGCGACGTGCCGCTGTAGTCGACATGGATCCCGCTGTCGGAAATGGTCAAGGTGGCCTTGAGCGTCAGCGGCTCGTCATAGCCGTCGATCATCATTTCGTTGTGCCAGGTGCCCTTGGGCAGCTTGGCGATCTCGGCCAGCACGGCCTCGCGCGAGCGGGCGATGATGTGATCGCCGAGCTGGTCGAGCGACTCGATGCCGAACTCGTCCATCATCTCGACCAGGCGGCGGGCGCCGACGTCGTTGCAGCCCGCCAGCGAGTAGACATCGCCCTCGGTGTCGACCGGCAGTCGCGTGTTGGCGCGGATCATCGCCATCAGGGTCTCGTTCACCTGGCCCTGGTCGAACAGCTTCAGCATCGGGATGTAGAGACCTT
This sequence comes from Reyranella sp., assembly GCA_035296945.1. Classification (GTDB taxonomy): domain Bacteria; phylum Pseudomonadota; class Alphaproteobacteria; order Reyranellales; family Reyranellaceae; genus Reyranella. Next base: position 3,577 of record DATGZZ010000398.1, on the reverse strand, counting down.
CCATGAACACGTCGGTCGCATCCGGGCCGAAGCCGATGCCGCCGATGTCCATGAGATGGCTGGTGCAGGAGAACAGCGCCACCAGCTTGCCGTTGCGGAAACAGGGCGTGGTGATGACGAAGTCGTTGAGATGGCCGGTGCCCATCCACGGGTCGTTGGTGATATAGGCGTCGCCCGCCTTCATCGTCTCGACCGGGAAGTAGCGCAGGAAGTGCTTGACCGATTCGGCCATCGAATTGACGTGGCCCGGCGTGCCGGTGACGGCCTGGGCCAGCATGCGGCCTTCGAGGTCGAACACGCCCGCGGAGAGGTCACCGCACTCGCGCACGATCGGACTGAAGGCGGTGCGCATCAGGGTCTGTGCCTGCTCCTCGACCACGGCGATCAGGCGGTTCCACATGATCTGCAGGTCGATCAGGCCGACGCTGTTGGACTGGCTCATGCTTTCCTCACGCGTCCTTGCGGTCCATGACGATACAGCCGGAGGCATCGATATGCGCGGCAAAACTGGCCGAAATGTAGGTCGAGGTCTCGTCCTCGGCGACGATCGCCGGCCCCGGGAAAGCACTGCCGGGCGGCAGGGCCTCGCGGCGATAGACCGGGACCTCGGTGGTGCGGCCGCTGCGGCCGTCGAACACCGGCCGCTTGCCGACCGGCACGGGCTGCGGCACGGCGGGCGCCGCGCCCTGCCTTTCCGGCAGCTTGGCCTCGGTCGAGACCTGGACCGACCAGCTCAGGATCTCGATGGCGGCATTGGGGATGTGGCGCTCGAACAGCACGGCGTAGTCGCGCTCGTAGGCCTCGCGCAGCGCCTGGGCATCCGACGCCTGCAGGGGCCGTGGCGGCAGCTCGACCACGATCTCGTGGCCCTGGCCGACATAGCGCATGAAGGCCATGCGACGCTCGAAGGTCGCCATGCCGCGCGCACCCGGGGCGACCAGGGCGGTGGCCTCGGCGCTCATCTCTTTCAGGAGCTCGCTGGCTGCGTCAGCATCGAACGCGTCGAGCCGCATGTAGCGGCTGCGCACCAGCTCGTAGGAGACCGGCGCCGCAAGGAAGCCCACGGCCGAGCCGACGCCGGCATTGGGCGGCACGATCACGCGCTTCACGCCGATCTTCTCGGCGACCCGCGCGGCATGCAGCGGCGCGCCACCGCCGAAGGCGATGAGATTGTACTGGTTGACGACGGCGCCGCGCTCGACGGCGTGCACGCGCGCGGCACTCGCCATGTTCTCCGACACCATCTCGTAGACGGCATAGGCCGCCATCTCCGTCGAGAGCCCGAGCCCCTCGGCGACGTCGCGTTCCAGCGCGCCCTTGGCCGCGCCGAGATCGAGCTTGATGCTGCCGCCGGCGAAGTCGTGCGGATCGATGGTGCCAAGCACGACATTGGCGTCGGTCACCGCAGGGTGCATGCCGCCGCGGCCGTAGCAGGCCGGGCCCGGCTCGGCGCCGGCGCTCTCCGGCCCCACCGTCACGCGCTTCAAGGCATCGAGGCGCGCGATCGAGCCGCCGCCGGCGCCGATCTCGACCATCTCGATCACCGGGATGCGCACCGGCAGGCCCGATCCCTTGAGGAAGCGCTGGGCGCGGTCGACCTCGAACAGCCGCGCGGTATGCGGCTTGTAGTCGTCGATCAGGCAGATCTTGGCCGTGGTGCCACCCATGTCGTAGCTGAGCGCCCGCGCCTCGCCGGCGCGCGCCGCCACTTGCGCCGCAAAAATCGCGCCGCCGGCCGGGCCCGACTCGACCAGCCGCACCGGGTAGCGCCGTGCCGTGGCGATGGCGGTGAGGCCGCCGCCCGAGGTCACGAGGTAGATCGTGCCGGCGAATTTCTCCGCCGCCAGTGCCGCCTGCATGCGCTCGAGATAGGAATCCATCAGCGGCTGGACATAGGCGTTGGCGACGGCGGTCGACGTGCGTTCGTACTCGCGCACCTCAGGGCAGACCTCGCTCGACAAGGTGACGCAGAGGCCAGGCAGCTCCTCCTTCAGGATGTCACGCGTGCGTCGCTCGTGCGCGGGGTTGGCGTAGGCATGCATGAAGGCGACGGCGACACTTTCCGCGCCCTCGGCCTCAAGCCTGCGCGCGGCCACGCGCACCGCCTTCTCGTCGAGCGCCAGACGGACATGGCCGTGCACGTCCATGCGCTCGGGCACCGTGAAGCGCAGCGCGCGCGGCACCAGCGGCTTGGGCTTCTCGATCGTGAGGTCGTACTGGTCGTAGCGGCTTTCGTTGGCGATATCGAGGACGTCGCGGAAGCCCTCGGTGGCCAGCAGTGCCGTGCGCGCACCGCGCCGCTCGATCACGGCGTTGGTGGCAAGCGTCGTGCCGTGCACGAACACCGCGACGTCGCCGAAGCCGCGTCCGGCATCGGCCAGGATCAGCCGAACACCGTCGAGAACCGCCTCCTCGGGCCGCTGCGGCGTGGTCAGCAGCTTGCGCGTCAGCCGCTTCCCGCCCTCTTCCAACACCACGTCCGTGAACGTGCCGCCGATGTCGACGGCAATGCGCAAATCCCTGACCACCTTGAATCCAGACCCATATCCTGCAAGAGGGGCGCGACCGTAGACCGGCGCCCCCTGCGTTGCAATTCGCAGGCCAGGATGCCTAGAGCATGATGGGTCCCCCGGACCCATCATGCCCGATGAGACCACGATCTCCCGCGCGCGCGAATGGGATGAGATGGAACCGCGTGCGGTTCCATCTCCTCCCATTCCGCTCTATGGTCGCAGCGTGACGGCCACGGCCCCGACTTTACGGGCGCGACTCTACGCCCTGCTGCGCTACAGCGATCCCACGCCCGGCGCCCGCCAAGTGCGGGTGGCCCACCTGATCGTGCTGAGCATCGGCCTGTTCGCGGTGATCCTGCTGTCGGTCGACGAGCTGGAGGGACACGTCCGGCAGGTCCTGCGCATCATCATCTGGACCGTCACGTTCATCTTCCTCGTCGAATACCTGACGCGCCTGTGGGTCGCGCCGGAGACGCCGCGCTACGATCAGGACACGCCGACCAAGGCCCGGCTGCGCTGGGCGGTTTCGATCCAGGGGCTGATTGGTTTGCTGGCCGTCTTGCCGGCCTTCATGTTCGCCGGCGGCTACGCCATCACCGGGGCCGACGCCGCCTCGGTCTTCTGCATCCTCTGGATCCTCAAGGTCGGCCTGCACGCGCCGGCCTTCAGCACGCTGGCCCGCGTCGTGTCGAACGAGCGCGGACCGATCGCCAGCGTGCTGATCCTGTTCGCCATCCTGCTGATGATAGCCGCCACCGGCGCGCACATGTTCGAACGCGTGAAGCAGCCCGAGCAGTTCGGCTCACTGCCGGGCGCCATGTGGTGGGCGGTCGTGACCCTGACCACGACGGGCTACGGCGACGTCGTGCCGTTGACGTTGGGTGGCCGCCTCATCGGCGCTCTGCTGATGATCTCGGGCATCGCCGTGCTGGCCTTGATGACCGGCGTGCTCGCCACGGGCTTCGCCCAGGAGGAGCGCCGGCGCGAATATCTGCGGGTCTGGGAACAGGTCGCTCGCGTGCCACTGTTCGCGTCGCTGGGCGTCGTCACCCTGTCGGAGATCG
>DATGZZ010000397.1:0-4257 GCA_035296945.1 Reyranella sp. | reverse complement strand
CGCGGTCGTCCTTCATCATGCAGGCGGTGAAGACTGATCTTGCCTGGGCCCCGATCCCGCCGCCGCGCAAGACCCGTTAGACGCCGTACTCAGGCGATTCCAGCGGTGGTACCGTCTCGGGCTGCGCCGGCGCCGGCACGGTGAAAGCCTTCTTGCGCAGCAGGTCTTCCATGATGGCGATGCCCTTCTGGTAGCTCCCTTCGTGGCAGTAGTGTTCCGCCGCAATGCGGGTGTGATTGCGCCGGCCATCCGAGTTGTTGCTGCGGCCGACACCGAAGCGGTCGTAGTAGGCCACAAGCTGGGCGCAGCGCGCCGCGGGGCTGACGGTGGCCTGCGCCAGCTGTGCGGCCACGAGTAGGGCAACGATCTCCATTCGCCCTCAGACCGGACCACGATCCGCGAGCAGACGCAAGTAAAGCGGCCGGTCGATGTTGCCGCCGCTCAGCACCAGTGCCACCCGTTTGCCGGCCATGCGCTCGCGCTCCTGCATCAGGGCAGCGAGGGCTGCTGCGCCCGCGCCCTCGGTGAGCTGGTGCGTGTCCTCGTAGTAGGCGCGCATGGCGCCGGCGATCTCGTCGTCACTCACCTGCACGATGCGGTCGGCGCCCTTCAGGATGATGGCCAGTGCCTCGGCATCGGGACCGCGCACGGCCATGCCGTCGGCCATCGTGTCGGCGCTGTTGGTCGGCACGACCTTGCCGGCGGCAAACGACAGCGCATAGGCCGGCGCCTCGGTCGACACCACGCCCACCACCTTGGTCGCGGGACTTATTGCATCGCGCATGGCGATCACGCCGCAGATGCCCGAGCCCAGGCCGATCGGCACATAGACCGTGTCGAGCGACGGCGTCCCGCGGAACAGCTCCAGCGCATAGGTCGCCACGCCGCACACCAGGTCGCGGTGGAACGACGGGATCATCGCCAGCCCGCGCTCGCTCGCCAGCCGCTGGGCGACATCGCGTGCGGCGTCGAAGTCGTGGCCGGCTTCGACCAGCTCTGCCCCGAAGGCGCGCATGGCGGCGTTCTTTTCCACCGAATTGCCCTGCGGCACGACGATGGTGGCGGGAATGCCCACTTTGGCGGCGCCGACGGCGATGCTCTGGCCGTGATTGCCTCTGGTGGCGCTGATCACGCCCTTGAGGGCAGGCTCAGCGCGCTTGACGCGATCCATGTAGACCAGCCCGCCACGCACCTTGAAGGCGCCGATTGGCGTGTGGTTCTCATGTTTCACCCAGACTTCGCAGCCGGTGCGGCGGGCGAGCAAAGGCCATGCATATTGCGCCGTCGGCGGCATCGCGGCGTAGACGACTTGCGCTGCGTCTTCGACTTCCTGCAGAGACAACATGGTGCCACTTTGGGCTAAGATGCCCCGTCTTCCAAATTGGTCTTCCAACCGGAGTACCCGATGCCCGTTCTGCCGCGTTCGCTCGAGATCCAGGGCGAGATTGCCGCCATCCGCCGCGACATCCATGCCCATCCGGAGCTCGCCTACGAGGAGACGCGGACGTCGGACATCGTCGCCGCCAAGCTGACGGAATGGGGCCTGGAGGTGACGCGGGGGCTTGGCAGGACCGGCGTGGTTGGAACCCTGCGCAAAGGCAACTCGTTGAAATCCATTGGCCTTCGCGCCGACATGGATGCGCTCCCAATGGAAGAAGCCAACGATTTCCAGCACCGTTCGCAGAACAACGGCCGCATGCATGCCTGCGGCCATGACGGCCACACAGCGATGCTGCTGGGCGCGGCCAAGATGCTGAGCGAGAAACGCGACTTCGAGGGTGCCGTGCACTTCATCTTTCAGCCGGCCGAGGAAGGCGGTGGCGGCGCGCGCGAGATGATCAAGGACGGGCTGTTCGAGAAGTTCCCGTGCGACGCGGTGTTCGCCATCCACAACAAGCCCGGCATACCGGTCGGCCACATCGTCACCAAGCCCGGCCCGCTGCTGGCCGCGGCCGATCGCTGGGACATCCGCATCACCGGGAAGGGCGGCCACGCCGCCCATCCGCATCTCGCCGTCGATCCCATGGTGGCGGGCGCCAACGTCGTGCTGGCGCTGCAGACCATCGTCAGCCGCAACATCGATCCGCTCGACGCCACCGTGGTCACGGTCGGCTTCTTCAAGGCGGGCTCGGCCTACAACGTCATTCCGGCGGACGTCCATATCGGCGGCACCACCCGCACCACCACGCCGGCCAACCGCGAGCTCGTGAAGCGCCGCATCGAGGAGATCTGCCGCGGCGCCGAGCAGATGCATGGCGTGAAGATCGAGATCGAGCACCGGCCGGGCTATCCGCCGACGGTGAACAACGAGGAGCGCGTGCGCTTCGCCCTCGACGTGGCGGCAGGCGTGTGCGGCGATCACGCGGTGAGCGACACGGTCCGGCCCAGCATGGGCGCCGAGGATTTCTCCTACATGCTGGAGAAGGTGCCGGGCGCCATGGTGATGCTGGGCAATGGCGGCGGACCGGAGGCAGCGAGCCTGCATAACCCGCGCTACGACTTCAACGACATGGCGATCCCGTTCGGCGTCAGCTTCTTCGTGCGCACCGTCGAGCGCTTCCTCGAGCAGCGGGCATGAGCATGGCGCGGACCGCGGGCCTCTGGCCCGCTCATCAGTCATGAGGCGGGCGGGACGCCCGCGGTCCGCGCTTCGCTCAGGGTGACGGAGCGCGCTGCATGGAATTCCTTCGCGTCTACCGTCGGGTCATCGGTCTCTTACGGGCCGAACGCGGGCTTGCGATCATGCTGGCGTTGGCCAACGTCGCGGTGGCGGCGCTGCAGTTCTATGAGCCGGTGCTGTTCGGCAAGGTCGTCGACCTCTTGAGCACGGCGCGCGACAAGCCGGTCGACGTGCTGTGGAGCGACGCGCGAGACCTGCTGGTGCTGTGGGCGGCGGTGGGCGTGGGCGGCATCGTGGCCAACATCGTCGTCTCCCTGCAGGCCGACCGCATGGCCCACCGGCGGCGGCTCGGCGCCATGGCGACTTTCTTCGAGCACGTGCTGGTCCTGCCCTTTGCCTTCCATCACGGCCAGCATTCCGGCCGGCTGCTGAAAGTCATGCTGACGGGCGTCGACCACCTGTTCGGCATCTGGCTGTCGTTCTTCCGCGAGAATCTTGCGACCTTCGTCGCCCTCTTCATCATGCTGCCGCTCAGCCTGTTCATGAACTGGCGGCTCGGGCTGCTGCTGATCGTGCTGATCCTGTTCTTTGCCGTTGCTAACGCCTGGGTGGTAAGCCGGACCGACCGCCTGCAGCAGCAGGTCGAGGACCGCCACAGCGAGCTCGCCAGCCGGGCTGGCGACGCGCTGGGCAACATCCATCTGATCCAGAGCTTCGTGCGGCTGGGGCAGGAAACCGGCGAGATGCATCGCATCATCCGCGAGACCCTGGCGGCGCAGTATCCGGTGCTGAACTGGTGGGCGCTGCTCTCGGTGCTGACCCGCGCCGCCTCGACCGTCACGGTCATCCTGATCTTCGTGCTGGGCACCTGGCTCTACACCAAGGGCGAGGCCACTGTCGGCGAGATCGTGAGCTTCATGGGCTTCGCCACCATGCTGATCAGCCGCATGGACCAGGCCTCGGGTTTCGTCAGCCGCATTTTCTTCCAGATGCCGGCGCTGGCTGACTTCTTCCGCGTGCTCGATTCGCAGTCGACGGTGCCCGACAACCCGCACGGCAAGGATATCGGCCGCGCCAAAGGCGACGTCGACTTCGACGACATCAACTTCTCCTACGACGGCAAGCGGCCGGCCCTGGTCCATTTCTCGCTGAACGTGCCGGCCGGCACCACGGTGGCCTTCGTCGGCCCGACCGGCGCAGGCAAGAGCACGGCGCTGTCGCTGCTGCATCGCATGTGGGACGCCCAGTCGGGCCTGATCCGCATCGACGGCATGGACCATCGCGACATCAAGCTGGAATCGCTCCGCCGCAACATCGGCGTGGTGTTCCAGGATTCCACGATGTTCTACCGGTCCATCGCCGACAATCTGCGCATTGGCAAGCCCGATGCGACCCAGCCCGAGCTCGAGGAGGCGGCCAAGCTCGCCGAGGCGCACGACTTCATCCTGCGCCAGTCCAGCGGCTACGAAACGATGGTGGGCGAGCGCGGCACCACCCTGTCGGGCGGCGAGCGCCAGCGACTGGCGATCGCCCGTGCGCTCTTGAAGAACCCGCCGATCCTGATCCTCGACGAGGCGACCAGCGCGCTCGATTCGGTGACCGAGGCGCGCATCCAGAAGGCGCTGAAGACGCTGATG
>DATGZZ010000396.1:0-2853 GCA_035296945.1 Reyranella sp. | reverse complement strand
GCGCGGCTTGGTAGTCATTGGTAGGAAAAGGTAATACCTGCCGCGAAAAAGGCAACCCTCCTTCGCTTCGAACGAGGATTGAATTACACCAGATACCCGCTTCCCGCCGAGCTGGTGAAGTCCAGCCCGATCACCATGTCGTTGTAGTCGCGGTCGCCGCCGCCCCAGGTGTCCTCGAACCCCCAGGTGTTCAGGCCGTAGTTCCACAGGTGGCCGACGTTCTGGCCGGCCACGGTCTCGTTGGCGCGGGCGAACGAGAAGAAGGTCTGTCCACTGCTGTTGTTGGTCAGCATCATGGCGATGATGTCGCCGGCATCGACATCGACCAGGCCGGTCTGGCTCCACTGGCCGTAGCCCGGGCCGCCGATCGACGCGGCGCCCGATTGCGTGAGGTAGGCGCGGTCCTGCGCCGCCGCGAGATAGTTGGCGTCGCCCGGCCGGTAGACGGGCCCGCCGAGATCGATCGTCCCGGTGTAGTCGTCGACGCGGAAGAACGAGACGGCGAGGCTGTCCTCGCCGTTCTGGCGCAGGCGCACGATCGCCACCGTGTCGCTGGCGCCGCCCGCCGTCTCGGCGATCGCCACCGGCAGCGCCACGCGGACATCGGGGTTGAAGCCCATCGCGTTGGCCGTGGTCGTGAAGTCGGCGAAGCCGAAGGGCGTGGTGATCCCGGCCTGCGGTGTCAGCGCCTGCTGGCCGTCGATCGCGACGCCGACATGCAGGCTGGCGCCGACATGCACCTGCATCAGCGTGCCCTGCGCCTGGCGGTCGAACATCGTCACCAGGCTGGGATCGAAGTCGGCCTGCAGGCTCTGCTGGGCGAGCCGCGCCGTCCAGGCGAACGGGTCCTGCTCCTCGCTGAAGAAGGTGGTGCCGACCGAGCCCAGCGACAGGTGCACGGTCGCGTCCGTCGTCGACGAAGACTGGATCAGGAGGCTCTCGGCGGCGTCGGCGCGCCAGTTCGAGCCGTCGGCGCTGAGGAACGGGTCGATCGCATCGAAGGACATCTGCTCGTGCGCGATCTGCGTGAGCGCGCGCGCCAGCAGCGTGCCGTTGGGCGTGCCGAGCCCGCTCACCAGGTCATAGCCCGGCGCCGCCGCGTAGCCCGCAGCGGTGGGCTGGATGTACTGGTCGTTGGCGATGTAGCCGCTGTTGTGCGCCGTGTAATGGAAGCCGCTGGTGTTGTTGCCGAGCACGATGTCGTTGAACGAGGCCGGGGCGATGGCCGAGGCGATGTATAGAAGGTCGTTGTAGAAGCCGAGCGCGGGCAGCCTCTGGTCCTTGAAGATGACGTTGAACTGCGCCGTCAGCGTGGCCCACAGCGGCGCCGCGGCGCTGGTGCCGTCGTCGGCGCTGACCGTCGGCGCGCCGGCATCGCCGAAGGCCTGGTTGTTCAGCACCGCATAATAGGCATCGCCGCCGGCCAGGGCTGCGACGTCGGGTGCGCCGCGGCCGCTTCCGTTGGGGCTCTGCGGCGTCACCCCGGGGGTGAGCCCATAGGCGCTTTGATAGGACGGCACCGGCTGGGTCTGGTCGACGCCGCCCGAGCCCGCATAGTTGCCGGTGAAGCCGGTGGATTTGTCGTGCGGCCCGTCGGCCACGAAGACGTAGGCGTTCCACACCGTTTCGATCAGCTGCGTGAGCGCCCCGGCGTAATTGTGCGCCGCGCCCGCCGTCAGCGTCGCGGGATCGCCGGTCGCGAGCGTGCTGGGCAGCGTCGTGAGTCCCGCGGCGACCAGCTCGAAGAGCGTCTCCGGGTCGCCCTGCATGGCAAGCTGATAGAGGGTGGCGAGCGTGCTGTCGTTGGCCGCGGAGAATGGTGTCGCGATCGACGTGCCGCCCACCGACAAGGCGTAGGTCGGCACCGTCCCGGCCACCGCGTTGCCCGCGCCGTTGGGCTGGAAGCCGTTGGAGCCCTGGTCGCCGATGGCGAGGTGCACCGACACGCCGCTCAGCATGCCGTCGACGAAGAGCTGCTGCCACGCCTGCTGGAAGGGCGAGTTGGCCGTCATCGAGAAGAAGTAGGTGTACGACGAGGACAGGATCTCGGGATTGCGCGTGCTGTCGAAGAAGGCGTTCTGGTAGGCCTGGAAGTTGCCGACCGCGCTGGTCCGGGCGGCGGCGCCGTAGAGGTAGATCGGGCTGTTGGGCGCCACGCCCGAGATGACCGACATGTCGAGCGCCAGCTCGAGCTGGTCGTCGCCCGGCGCGACGCTGGTGCCGCCGATCGACTGCAGCTCGTCGGCGCCGAGCGGCCGCAGCCCGAGGTCCTGGCGATAGGCGTTGAGCGCGCCCAGCAGGTTCTCCTGGCGCAGGCCGGTCTCGAGCAGCGCGATCGGCGCGGACGACACGCCGCTCGCCAGCGGGAAATTGTAGTAGGCGGCGACCGCGGCCGGCGTGGCGGTGACCGTGGCGTCGATGTCGTGGCTGCCCGCGATCCAATAGTCGCCGTAGGCGGCGTTGCCCGGCGACACCGGGCCGATCCCGGGCGTCGTCGGCTGGACGCCGTTGGGCTGCACCGGGTTGTTGACCAGGATCCCCTGGTCGACCCAGAGGCCCGCGATGGTGTCGAGCGGGATGGTCGAGGGCAGGCTGAGCGGGCCGGTCCAGGCGTAGCCGGCGTCGTCGGCCAGCAGCACCGAATTGAACAGCGTGTTGAACTGCTCGGGCCGCAGCTGCAGCCAGATCGTGCGGTTGTCGGCGCTGCCGCTGTAGCCCGCCGCCGCCGCCAGGCTCATGGGGTTGGTGGCCGGATTGTCGAGGGCGGCGAGGATGGCCTGCTGGGTGCTGGCGTAGACCGCGGGGTCGGCGCCGAAGGTCGACCAGATGCTGTTGCCCTGGGCCGCGATGTAG
>DATGZZ010000395.1:0-4582 GCA_035296945.1 Reyranella sp. | reverse complement strand
GCCTGCTGCAACACGCATCCCCGGTGCGCGCGAATACGATGAGATGGAACCGCATGCGGTTCCATCTCATCGCATTCCGCTCTAATACCCCGTCTTCGGATCGACCGTGTTGATCAACGGCTTCCCGCTGCGCAGGCGCTTGATGTTCTCGATGATCCCGGGCGAGGCGGTGCGCGGATTGGTGGCGCCGGCGATGTGCGGTGTCACCTGGACCTTGGGATGCGTCCAGTAGCGGTGGTCGGTGGGCAGCGGCTCGGTGTTGAAGACGTCGAGCGCTGCGCCGGCAAGATGGCCCGAGTCCAGGGCCGCCAGCAGCGCCTCGTCGACGACGTGGCCGCCGCGCGCCATGTTGATGAAGTAGGCGCCCTTGGGCAGCCGGGCGAACGCCGCCGCATCGAGGATGCCGTGTGTGTCGCGCGTGAGCGGCAGCACGTCGACCAGGATGTCGGTGCGCGCCAGGAACTTCTCGAAGCCGTCCTTGCCGTGGAAGGTCTCGATGTTGGTCAGCGTCTTGGCCGTGCGGCTCCAGCCTGCCGTGGGAAAGCCAAGGGCGGCGAACTTCCTGGCCGTGTCCTGGCCGATCGTGCCCAGCCCCATGACGCCGACGCGGCGATGGATGGTGTCGACGAAGTCGAGCGGCTTCCACTGCCTGGCCCGCTGGCTTGCGGCGTACTTGTCGATGTCGCGGTGATGACGCAGCGCCCAGAAGATGGCGTACTCGCTCATCTGGCCGACCAGACCATCGTCCATGATGCGTACGATCGGCACGTCGGGCAGCTTGTCGTCGGCCAGCAGATGGTCGACGCCCATGCCCAGCGACACGATCAGCTTGATGTTCTTGAACGAGGCGAGCAGGCCGCGGTCCGGCTTCCAGGCGAGCGCGATCTCGATGTCGTCGGTGTTCCCGAGGTCGTCGAGCGTGCGGTAGTCGACGGGACCGAGCGCCTCTTCGAGGACCTTTTTCCAGTGCAAGCCGTCGGTATCACGGCTGATGTAAGCGATTGCGTGCGACACGCCTCACATTACTTCGGCAGTGCTCCGGGGTCGAGCTTGATCCCTTTTTCCTTGTAGTAGCGCACGGCGCCGGGATGGAAGGGCAGGAAGGTGTTGCGCGCAGCGTTGGCGGCCACCGTCTCCCTGGCCGCGGGGTGGCCGCGCACCATTGCGGCGTTGTTCTCCAGGATCGTCTTGGTGATCGTGTAGGCGAGGGTGTCGCTCATGTCCTTGTTGGCGATCGAGAAGTTGAACAGCCCGACGGTCTTCTGGTCGTCCGTCTGTTGCTTGTAGGTGCCCTTGGGAATGCGCGTCTCGGAGAATTCCGGCAGGCTCTTGCGGATACTCGCAAGCTCGGGATCGGTCCAGGTGAAGAAGACGACCGGCTGGGCGGCATCGAGATCGCTGAAGGCCGGTACGGGAATGCCGGCGCCGAAGCAGAAGGCGTCGATGACTCCGTCATTGAGCAGATTGGCCATGTCGGCGCTCTGGCCGTTGCGCGTCTGCGCCTTCAGGCCCAGCGCCTCGAAGATCAGGGGGAAATAGGTGCCCGCGGTGCCGGCCTTCGGGCCGGTGCCGACCGTCTTGCCGTCGAGCTGCCTGAAGCTCTCGATGCCCGACTTCTTCAGCGCCACGCATTGCAGGGGCGTGTCGTACATCGGGAAGAGCGCACGCACGTTTTCGTACTTCTTGCCGCGGGTCCAGGCTGCGGTGCCGGTCAATCCCTGCAGCGCCACGCCCATGGTCACCATGGCGAGCTCGATCTTCTTTTCGTCGACCAGGATCATGTTCTGGTTCGGCCCCTGCGTCTGCTGGGGCACGACCTGCAGCTTGGCCTTTTCCGTCAGGATCTTGGCGATGGCTTCGCCGACGACGAAGTAGGTGCCCCCGCCCGACGCGGTGCCAAGCGTCAGGCTCGCCGGCTGGGCGGAAGCATGCGCCGCGCAAAGCAGCGTTGCGGCGACAAAAGCCGAAGCGAAGCGGACTTTACCCATCCTGGACTCCCCCACTCCTCGATGGCGCGGGCCCACCTTATCGGCGGCAGGCGTCCTTGTTGGCGACAGATTCGCCGGAATCGCGGGCGAAGTCCACACGCGGCCTTTCAGCTTGCTTCGCAACCAAGGAAAATTGATCAGGTCGCGACCGCGCCCCTGTCGGCGCCGATGGCCTCGAGATTGAAGGCGGCGGCAATCAGGGCCTGGGTATAGGGCGTCTGCGGCCGTTCGAAGATCTGCTGGGCGGAGCCGCGCTCCACCACCTTGCCGTGACGCAGCACCAGGACCTCGTCGGCCAGCGCCCGCACGACCTTGAGGTCATGGCTGATGAACAGGTAGGCGAGCTTGTGGCGCGTCTGCAGGTCGCGCAGCAGGTCGACGATCTGCGCCTGCACGCTCATGTCGAGCGCCGAGGTCGGCTCGTCGAGCACGATCAGCCGGGGCTTCAGCACCAGGGCGCGGGCGATGGCGATGCGCTGGCGCTGGCCGCCCGAGAATTCGTGCGGATAGCGCTCGCGTGCCGCCGGGTCCAGTCCAACTTCGGTCAGCGCCTGGTCGATCAGGCGACTGCGCTCGGCCTCGCTGCCGATCTTGTGCACCTGCAGGCCTTCGCCGACGATCTCGCCCACCGACATGCGCGGACTGAGCGAGCTGTAGGGATCCTGGAACACGATCTGCATCTGTCGGCGCAACGGCCGGATCTCGCGCTGGCTCAGCGCCTGCAGGTCCTGCTTGTCGAACTGGATGCCGCCCTTGCTGCCCTCGAGGCGCAGCAGGGCGAGGCCCAGGGTCGTCTTGCCCGAGCCCGATTCGCCCACCAGGCCGATCGTGTGGCCCTCGCGCAGGGTGAGACTGACGCCGTCGACCGCCTTGATGTAGCCGACCGTGCGGCGCAGCACGCCGCGCTTGATCGGGAAGTGCACCTTGACGTCGTCGAGCTTCAGGATCTCCGCCGCCGCGGGATCGGCATCGACCGGCCGGCCCTTGGGCTCGGCCGACAGAAGATGCTGGGTGTATGAATGCTGCGGGTTGTCGAACACCTCGTCGACCGGGCCCTGCTCGACGATGAGGCCCTTGGTCATGACACAGACGCGGTCGGCCATCTTGCGGACGATGCCGAGGTCGTGGGTGATGAACAGCAGCGCCATGCCGTAGCGCGCCTGCAACGTCTTCAGGAGCTTCAGGATCTGCGCCTGGATGGTGACGTCGAGCGCGGTGGTCGGCTCGTCGGCGATCAGGAGGTCGGGCTCGTTGGCGAGCGCCATGGCGATCATGACGCGCTGGCGCTGGCCGCCCGAGAGCTGGTGCGGGAAGGCGTCGAGCCGGGTCGCCGCCTCGGGGATGCCGACCTGCTCCAGGAGCTCGAGCGTGCGCTTGCGCGCGGCCGCGCGCGTCAGGCCCTTGTGCAGGATCAGCACCTCGTTCACCTGCCGCTCAATCGTGTGCAGCGGGTTGAGCGAGGTCATCGGCTCCTGGAAGATCATGGAGATGCGGTTGCCCCGCACGGCCAGAAGGTCGCGCGGCGCGGCGCCGACCAACTCGCGGCCCTGGAAGCGGATGCTGCCGCCCGGATGGTTGGCCATCGGGTAGGGCAGGAGCTGCAGGATCGACAGCGCCGTCACCGACTTGCCCGAGCCCGATTCGCCCACCACCGCCAATGTCTCGCCGCGCTTGATCTCGAAGCTGACGTTCTTCACGGCGCGCACGGCATCGTCGCCGGTGCCGAAATTGACCGAGAGGTTCTTGACCTCGAGCAGGGCTGCGTCGGTCATACCATCACCTTGCGCGGGTTGAAGGCGTCGCGCACGGCCTCCCCGATGAACACCAGCAACGACAGCATGAGCGCGATGATGAAAAAGCCCGTGAAGGCGAGCCACGGCGCATTGAGGTTGTTCTTGCCCTGCAACAGCAGCTCGCCCAGCGACGGCGAGCCCACGGGCAGGCCGAAGCCCAGGAAGTCGAGCGACGTCAGGGTGGTGACGGAGCCGGCCACGATGAAGGGCAGGAAGGTGAGGCTGGCGGTCATGGCGTTGGGAAGGATATGTCGGAACATGATGCGGGCGTCCATCATACCTAGTGCCCGGGCCGCCCGGACATAGTCGAAATTGCGGCCGCGCAGGAACTCCGCCCGCACCAGGCCGACCAGCGCCATCCAGCTGAACAGCAGCATGATGCCCAGAAGCACCCAGAAGCCGGGCTGGATAAAGCTCGCCAGGATGATGAGGATGTAGAGCGTCGGCATGCTCGACCAGATTTCCAGGAATCGCTGGAACAGAAGGTCGACCAGCCCGCCGAAGTAGCCCTGCGTCGCGCCCGCGACGACTCCGATAATCGAACTCAGTATCGTGAGGACCAGGCCGAACAGCACCGAGATGCGGAAGCCGTAGATTACGCGGGCCATGACGTCGCGGGCCTGGTCGTCGGTGCCCAGCCAATGTCGCCAGGATGGCGGCTGCAGAGCCTTGCGGCCTTCGCCCTTCAGCACGGTGTTGTAGCTGTAGGGGATGGGCGGCCACACGATCCAGCCCTTGGCTTCGATCAGCTTCTGCACCTCCTCGTCGGTGTAGACGGCGTTGGTCGGGAAGTCGCCGCCA
>DATGZZ010000394.1:0-7404 GCA_035296945.1 Reyranella sp. | reverse complement strand
GGTGATCTCCTGGCTGGCCGCGAGGTAGCGCGGGCCGGGGATCATGCCCGAATTGATGGCGTTGCGAGTCACCACGTCAAGCCGCGGCTTGGCACAGGCGGCGCCGACGCAGGAGGTGAAGCCCGCCTCGAGATAGCGCCGCGCCACGTCGGCCGACCACAGCACGTGCTCCTCGAGCGGCATGCGCTGGATGCCGTCGAGGGTCGCGGCGTCGTTCCAGGAGAAGTGCGTGTGCGCCTCGACCATGCCGGGCATCAGCGTGGCCCCAGCCCCGTCGATCACGGTGGCGCCGACGGTCGGAATCGACCGCGTGCCGCGGCCGACGCGCAGGATGCGGTTGCCCTGGACCAGGACGTCGCCGGCGAAGGGCGGCGCGCCCGAGCCGTCGATGATCCGCACGTTGGTGAAGAGCATGTTCGTCATTGCTGCCTCCTTCGATTCCCTCTCTTCAGAGGCGCCGGGCGTAGAAACGCTTCAGCGCATCGTTGCACTCACTGGGTTTCTCGATCGTCGTCCAATGGCCACAGCGCGGCAGGATCTCCACACGCGCGCCGGAAATGCGCTCGCCGATCAGGCGCACGGCCTGGGGCGGCGCGATCGCGTCCTCGTCGCCCGTCACCATCAGGGTCGGGCAGGTGACCAGGTTGGGATCGGCAGACTGCGCTCCGGCCAGCGCGTCGCACGATCGGGCATAGCCGTCGGCGCACTGGCGCATCACCGATTCGCGCACCATGGCCACGGCGGCGGGCTGGCGGGCGCGGGTCTCGCTCGAGGTCGCGCCCTGCACGATCCCGTCGGCGATCGCCTGCATGCCGGCCTCGCCTTCGCTGCGCGCCTTCTCAGCCCTCGCCTTCAGGCCGGGCCGCGCGGCGTCGGGTGGCGACAGCAACGGCCCGAACAGCGCCAGGCTGCGCACCAGCTGGGGCGCCACATTGGCAAGGTGGAACGCCACGATGGTGCCCATCGAATGGGCGACCACATGGGCGCGCTCGACATGCAGGGCGGCGCAGACCCGCAGCATCGCCTGCACGAAGCGGTCGATGGTGAGCGGGCCTTCGACGCGTGCCGAGCGCCCGGAGCCCGGCAGGTCCGGCCGCACCGTGCGATGGCGCATCAGGGTCGGCATCAGCGGCATCCAGACGTTCGACGTGCCGCCCAGGCCGTGAATCAACAGAACGTCGTCGCCCGATCCGTCGGTCTCGACGGCCATGCGTTCGACGAACTGTGTGGCCATGGGCGGAACCTATTGGACGGGGTTGCTGAGCGTACCGATACCTTCAACTTGGATGCGCACGCGATCGCCGCGGCGCAGGAATTTGGGCGGGTCGAAGCCGATGCCGACGCCCGCCGGCGTGCCGGTGGCGATGATGTCGCCCGGATAGAGCGTGATGCCGGCCGAGATGGTCGAGATCAGGGTCGGGATGTCGAAGATCAGGTCCTCGGTCGGCGCGTCCTGGCGCAGCTCGTCGTTGACCCAGCAGCGCACGCGGGTGCGCGCGCCGTCGAGCTCGTTGGTGCAGGCGAGCCACGGCCCCATGGGCGCGAAGGTGTCGAGCGACTTGCCCAAAAGCCACTGCTGGTGGCGGCGCTGGAGGTCGCGCGCGGTCACGTCGTTGACGATGGTGTAGCCCCAGACGTGCTCCATGGCGCGCGACGGCGCGATGTTGGTGCCGGTCTTGCCGATGACGACCGCGAGCTCGGCTTCGTAGTCGATCGACGAGGAGAGGCCGTTGGGGATGCGGATCGCCGCTTCGGGTGCGATCACGCACTCCGGCACCTTGGAGAAGATGACGGGAAATTCCGGCACGACCTGCGGCGACGTCCGCGGGCCACCGGCGCCGCTGTTGGCGAATTCCGTGGCATGGGCGCGATAGTTGAGGCCGACGCAGAAGATGTTGCGCCGCGGCACGGGGATCGGTGCGTCGAGCTTGACGGCCGACAAGGGCAACGCCGCACCGGTGGGCTTGGGGACCGGTGCGCCCGTTGCCATCGCCTCGACGAGCGCCAGCGCACCCACGTCATGGGCGCGATCACCGAGCGCAAGAGGCGTCACATCGCGTTCGTCGGCGCTCAGCCGTCCGACATGCCGCCGTCCCGCCCACCAGTAGGTGGCGATCTTCAAACGTTTCGTCCCAGCCCGACCTCGGCAATGGCCAAGACCGGATCGTGTTGCTATTTGGTGACCCGCGCGCCTCGACTGAGTACGCATGAGACGCGCGTCTCACGGATTGTCTAAAGGCTAGGACTGGGGTCGGAGCGTGTCAAGGAAGGCCACACCTGCACCAACGCACAGCAGACAGACCCTGCCGCCGGACAACGACGCCAAGGCGCGCACCCAGCGCAAGCTCCTGGCGGCGGCCATGCAGCTGGTGCGGCGCGGCCGCACGCCCGCGGTCGCCGAGGTGGCGCTGACGGCCGGCGTGTCGCGGGCGACGGCCTATCGCTACTTCCCCAACCGCAGCACGGTGATCGCAGCCGTCGTCGCCGAGAGCCTGGGCCCGGTGCGGAGCTACGAGCCCAAGGCGCGCGATGGCGGACAGCGCGTGCGCGAGCTCTTCAAGCAGACCTTCCCGCGCTTCAAGGAGTTCGAGCCGCACATGCGCGCGGCCCTGCAACTCTCGCTGGAGCACGAATCGCTGGAGCGCGTCGGCCTGCTCGAGGAGCCGCGCTACCGGCGCGGCTTCCGCCGCGGCCTCTTGCACCGGGCGGCGGCGCCGTTGCGCCAGAAACTGGGGCGCCGGCGCTACGACCGGCTGATGAAGGCGCTGTCCATCGTCTACGGCATCGAACCCTACGTCGTGCTGAAGGACATCTGGGGTTCGGCCGATCGCGAGGTCGAGGAGATCGCCGGCTGGGTGGTCGACGCCATGATCGATGCCGCCCTGCGCGAAGTTGGTGACAGCAGGTGACCATGGATTGCCTCCCCAGCGGAGCTGGGGAGGTGTCGGCGTCTTCGCCGACCTGCCTTCGCCGAAGCGAAGCCGCTTCGGCTTCGCGCAGGCAGGCGGAGGGGTCACGGGCCTCGGGCGTGACGCTCATGACCCCTCCGCCCTCGTAAGACGAGGGCACCTCCCCTTCGCGGAGTCCGCGAAGGGGAGGAACTCTAAAATCCGAAGCTGCTCAGCCCCGGATGGTCGTCGGGCCTGCGGCCGAGCGGCCAGTGGTACTTGCGGTCGGCCTCGGCGATGGGATGTTCGTTGATGCTGGCGATGCGCCGCTGCATCAGGCCGCCCGCATCGAACTCCCAGTTCTCGTTGCCGTAGGCGCGGAACCAGAAGCCGTTGTCGTCGTGGTATTCGTAGGCGAAGCGCACGGCGATGCGGTTGGCAGCGCAGGCCCACAATTCCTTGATCAGGCGATAGTCGAGCTCGCGCGCCCATTTGCGGCGCAGGAAGGCCTCGATCTCGGCCCGGCCGTTGATGAACTCGGCGCGGTTGCGCCACTGGCTGTCGGGCGTGTAGGCCAGCGCCACCCGGGCGGGATCGCGGGTGTTCCAGGCATCCTCGGCCATGCGGATCTTCTGCGCCGCCGTCTCCGCGGTGAAGGGCGGCAGCGGCGGTCGTGTCTCGGTCATGGACTGTTCCCTCCCGTCGATCGGTGAATCGCCCGCTCGATGCAGGCGATCATAGGCCCTCCCTCGAACGGCTTGGCAAAGAATCCGAAGGCGCCGGCCGACTCGGCCTGCTGGCGGACATGCTCGCGCGGGAAGGCGGTGATCAGGATGACCGGCAGGGGGTTGCCGCTGTCGGCGAGATGGCGCTGCAGGTCGAGCCCGCTCATACCCGGCATCTGGATGTCGGCGATCAGGCACGCCGCCTCGGCGCCGGCCGGCGAGGCCAGGAACGCCTCGGCCGAGTCGAAGGTCGCCACCCTGAGACCGAGGGAACTCAGCAGGTTGGAGAGCGCGTCGCGCACGGCGTCGTCATCGTCGACGACGGCGACGGTTGGAGCTTTGGCAACAGTCATCGCCGGAAAATGCCCCGGTCCGCCGCGCGCCGAAAGCTATACGAACGTTTGCCGGCTCAGCCGCTCGGTTTGTGCAGTGCGAGAAGCTCGGCCATGCGGACCAGATCGGCGAGCGAGCTCGCCTCCATCTTGCGCATGGCCTGGCCGCGATAGAGTTTTACGGTGATCTCGCTGAGGCCGAGTTGGTGAGCGACCTGCTTGTTCATCATGCCGCGCGTGACCAGTGTCATGACCTCGCGCTCGCGCGGCGACAGGCTGGCAAAGCGCTCGCGCACGCCGGCGGTGGCCTGCGACTGCTCGCGCCGGCCGCGATCGGCCTCGATGGCGTGCGCCACGGCGTCGAGCATGTCCTGGTCGCGGAACGGCTTGGTCAGGAAATCGACGGCGCCGGCCTTCATCGCCCGCACCGACATCGGAACGTCGCCATGGCCCGTCATGAAGATGATCGGGATGTGGGCGTTGGCCTGCGCCAGCTTGGCCTGGAATTCCAGGCCGCTCATGCCGGGCAGCCGCACGTCGAGCACCAGGCAGCCTGGCGCGTCGCTGGGCACGGCCTGCAGGAACTCCATGGTCGAGCTGAACAGGCGGACCTCGTGGCCGATCGACCGGAAGAGGTTGCCCAGCGCCAGGCGCATCTCCTCGTCGTCGTCGACCACGAAGACGGTGGGTGGCGAAGCGGCCTCGGTGGGCGCTGGCTTGCGGCTCATGCCGGCTGCTCCACCAGCGCGGGCAGGCTGACATGGAATCGCGCGCCGGTATCGTCGCCGTTGGTCGCCCAGATGCGCCCGCCATGCGCCTCGACGATCGAGCGGCTGATCGACAGGCCCATGCCCATGCCGTCCGTCTTGGTGGTGTAGAAGGCATCGAACAGGTGGGCCATGGTCTCGGGGTCGATGCCGGGGCCTCTGTCGCTGACGACCAGCAGGGCACCCTCGGGCGCCGCACTCAGGTCGACGGTCAGCTGCCGCGGCGTGTTGTGGACGCCGTCCATCGCCTGGATGCCGTTCATCAGAAGGTTCATCACCACCTGCTGCAGCTGCACACGGTCGCCGTTCACCCAGAGCTCGGCCGGTCCGTTCACCGCCAGGGTCACGCGATGGGCGAGGAGCTCGCGACCCACCAGCAGCGCCACGTCGTTGACGACGTCGACCAGCGAGACGGCAGCGTAGTTGGGATCGGCCTTGCGCGACAGGGCGCGCAGGCGGCGCACGACCTCGCTGGCGCGCTGGCCGTTCTTGATCATGTGCTCGACCGAACTGCGCGCCTGGGCGAGGTCGGGGACCTCGCGCGCCAGCCAGCGCAGGCAGGCCTCGCCGTTGGTGACGACGGCGGCCAGCGGCTGGTTGACCTCATGGGCGATCGAGGCCGTGAGCTCGCCCAGGGTGGCGACGCGCGCCACGTGGGCAAGCTCGCTGCGGGCGCGGTGCAGGCCGTCCTCGACGGTGCGCTGCCCGGTGATGTCGTTGTTGGTCTCCAGGATGGCCGCCGGCCGGCCGCGGCCGTCGCGCTGGACCGCCCAGCGGCTGGCCACCGTCACGCGCCGACCGTCGCGCGTGGTGTGCACCAGCTCGCCCTCCCAGCGTCCGCTGCGCGCGACCTCGGCCATGATCGCCTCGAACGGCAGGGGGAACTCCGTCTTCAGGAGCTCGGCTGCCTTGCGGCCGACCGCCTGCTCGCGCCGCCAGCCGTAAAGCTCGGTGGCCGCGCGGTTCCAGTAGGTGATGACGTCGTCGTGGTCGCGCACGAAGATCGTGTCGTGCGTCAGATCGAGCAGGTTTGCGTGCTCGCGCAGCACTTCGATCGTGCCCTGGTGGCGGGCGGCGAGGGCTGCGGTGATGCCGATCGCCACCAGGCTGATCAGGCCGCGCAGGAACGGTCCGCTCGCCGGATCATGGTTGTGGGTGATGACGTAGCTCAGCACCGTCAGTGCCGCGCAGCCGGCGGCGACGATCAGGATGCCTCTCTGGCCCGCGAAATCCATCGCCAGCAGAACGACGGCCACGTAGAGCACGGCGATCGCGATATCGAGCGGCGTCGCGGTGTCGACCACGAAGATCGCGATCGCGACGATGGCCGCAAGAACAGGCATGACCAGGGAGGGGCGGACCGGGGCTGAAGAGGATTGCAGCATGGCTGATGGTCCTTACTCGTAGGCCAAGACGACGCTCTGGTCTTTTCATACCTAGGTATAGAGCGCGTGCACCGCATGTATGGATGGGAAAGTGCCGCGGAAAGCGGCCTTATCCGGCCATGGGCCTCGTCCGTTTCGCATTGCGTTTCCCCTACACGTTCTACGTGGCGGCGGCGCTGATCGTCTTCCTGGGCAGCATCGCCGCCTGGACCATGCGCACCGACATCTTCCCGGAGATCCGCATCCCGGTGGTGACGGTGATCTGGAGCTATACCGGGCTCAGCACGCCCGAGATGGAGCAGCGCGTCACCACCTACAGCCAGTACGCCATCTCGGCCAACGTCAACGGCATCAAGAACATCGAGGCGCAGACCCTGGCCGGCCTGTCGGTGCAGGAGGTCTACTTCCAGCCCGACGTCAATCTCGACCTCGCGATCTCCCAGATCGTGGCGGCGACCAACTCCATCCGCGCCCTGATGCCGCCCGGCATCCAGCCGCCCGTCGTCGTGCAGTTCAACGCCTCGAGCGTGCCGGTGCTGCAAATCAGCCTCTCGTCCGACACGCTGAACGAGCAGCAGCTCTACGACTACGGCATCTACCGGGTGCGCCAGCAGCTCGCCCCCATTCCCGGCGTCACCCTGCCGACTCCGTCGGGCGGCAAGTACCGCCAGATCATGGTCGACATCGATCCCGCCAAGCTGGTCGCCAAGGGCCTGACGCCGATCGACGTGGTGAACGCGGTCAATGCGCAGAACCTCACCCTGCCCTCGGGCACCGCCAAGATCGGCGAGAAGCAGTATGTCGTGCGCACCAACGCCACGCCCGCCTCGATCGACGCGCTGAACGACATCCCGATCAAGGTCTTGAACGGCGCCACCGTGTTCGTGAAGGACGTGGGCCAGGTGCATGACGGCTGGCTGGTCCAGCAGAACGTCGTGCGCCAGGACGGCAAGCGCTCGGTCCTGCTCAGCCTGATCAAGAACGGCAACGCCTCGACCCTGGAAGTCGTCAACGCCGTCAAGCGCACCCTCGAGACGATCCGCCAAGCGGCCCCTCCTGACCTCAGGATCAACGAGCTGTTCGACCAGTCGGTGTTCGTCAAGCAGGCGCTGGTGGGCGTGCTGCGCGAGGGTGCGATCGCCGCCGCCCTCACCGCCGCGATGATCCTGCTGTTCCTGGGATCGTGGCGGTCGACGCTGGTGGTGATGATCTCGATCCCGCTCGCGATCCTGTCGTCGCTGGTGGCGCTCTATTTCCTGGGCGAGACCATCAACACCCTGACCCTGGGCGGCCTCGCGCTTGCCGTC
>DATGZZ010000393.1:0-13449 GCA_035296945.1 Reyranella sp. | reverse complement strand
CCGTCGAACGGCTCGTCGCGGCTGGTCATCTGCACCTCGCGCATGGCGCGCGTCCAGAAGCGCGAATAGAGCAGGTGCAGGATCGCGTGCTCGATGCCGCCGATATACTGGTCGACCGGCATCCAGTAGTCGTGCTCCTCGCGATCGAAGGGCTCTGTTTCCACGTGCGGCGAGGTGAAACGGTCGAAGTACCAGCTCGAATCGATGAACGTGTCGAGCGTGTCGGTTTCCCGCCGTCCCGGCCCGCCGCATTGCGGGCAGGTGACGTGCTTCCAGGTCGGATGGCGGTCGAGCGGATTGCCCGGCCGGTCGAACTCGACATCCTCGGGCAGCTCGACCGGCAGGTCCTTCTCGGGCACCGGCACCAGGCCGCACTTCTCGCAATGGATGGCCGGGATCGGCGCCCCCCAATAGCGCTGGCGCGATACCAGCCAGTCGCGCAGGCGGTACTGCGTCGTGCCCTTGCCGACGCCCATCTTCTCCAGCCGCTCGATGACCTTGATCTTGGCGTCCTCGACGGTGAGGCCGTTGAGGAAATCGGAATTGATGATCACGCCATCCTCGACGTACGGCTCGGCCGCGACGCTGAAGCTTTTGGCGTCGGCGCCCTCGGGCATCACCACCGGGATGATCGGCAGGCCGTACTTGGTGGCGAACTCGTGGTCACGTTCGTCATGGCCCGGGCAGCCGAAGATCGCGCCGGTGCCGTACTCCATCAGCACGAAGTTGGCGGCATAGACCGGCAGCGTCTTGCCCGGCATCAAGGGATGCCTGGCGAGCAGCGGCAGCTTGTAGCCGATCTTCTCAGCCGTCTCGATCTCGGCCGCCGCCGTGCCGGTCTTGCGGCACTCGGCGATGAAGCGCTGCAGGCCCGGGTCCTTGTCCGCCAGCCCGGCGACCACCGGATGCTCGGCAGACAAGGCCGCGAACGAAGCGCCGTAAAGCGTGTCCGGCCGTGTCGTGAAGATCTCGAGCTTGCCCCAATCTTTACGCTGAGGGGCTGCGCCCGAAGCGTCGGCGAGCTGCCACATGACCTGCGCACCGCGGCTCTTGCCGATCCAGTTGGCCTGCATCAGGCGCACCTTGTCGGGCCAGCGGTGCAAGGTGTCGAGACGCTCCAGCAGCTCGTCGGCGAAGTGCGTGATCTTGAGATTCCACTGCGTCAGCTTGCGCCGCTCGACCGGCGCGCCGGTGCGCCAGCCCTTGCCTTCGATCACCTGCTCGTTGGCCAGCACCGTATTGTCGACGGGATCCCAGTTGACCCAGGCTTCCTTGCGGTAGGCCAGCCCTGCCTTCCAGAAGTCCAGGAACATCTTTTGCTGATGGCGGTAGTAGCTGGGATCGCAGCTCGCCAGCTCGCGGCTCCAGTCGAGCGACAGGCCGATCGACTTCAGCTGCTTCTTCATGGCGGCGATGTTCTTGTAGGTCCAGATCTTGGGATGGACCTTGTTCTCCATGGCGGCGTTCTCGGCCGGCAGGCCGAAGGCGTCCCAGCCCATGGGATGCAATACGTTGAAGCCGCGGGCGCGCTTGTAGCGGGCGATCACGTCGCCCTGGGTGTAGTTGCGCACGTGGCCGATATGGATGCGCCCCGACGGATAGGGGAACATCTCGAGCACGTAGTATTTGGGCCGCGCCTTATCCATGCGGGCGCGGAAGGTCTCGCGCTCCTCCCAGGCCTTCTGCCACTTGGCCTCGGTTTCGCGGAAGTTGTAGCGCGCTGGCGCTGCGGGGGCAGGGGGTACCGAAGACACTGGTGTGATCCCAAAAAAGCGAGTCTAGCCCAGAAAAGACTGGGGCCGCAGCGGATGCCCGCTGCGGCCCCGATCGTCAAGCGTTGCGAGATGACGTCAGGGGCCGCCAGCGATGCGAAGCTGACGCGCCCGCGTAAGGATGGCGTTCTCGATGTCGATGTTGGTGCGCGGATCGACCTGGGCGTCGACCCAGTTGCCGCCCTTGGGCGAGGTCTGCTGCTTGAACACCGAGACCCGCACGCCGTCGGCCCGCAATTCGCGGTCGAGGATGGTGACCTGGACCTTCATGCGCTCATTGGGCGTCTCGGACGGCGTATACCAGTCGGTGATGATGACCCCGCCGAACGGATCGGCCGAGACCAGCGGGATGAAGTTGATGGTGTCGAGCGAGGCCCGCCACAGGTAGGCGTTCACCGCCACGCCGGTGCCGGAGTCGTCCTTCTCCTTGGGCTTTGAGCCGAACAGGCCGCCCGGTCCGAACAGGCTGCCGTCTTCCCGGTTCCTGCCGCCCAGGCCCTGGTTGATCTGGCGCTTGGTGTCGCCCGTGGTGCCCGACCGCTTGGGGTCTTCCTTGACGGCGTCGGGATTGCCACCGCAGGCCGCCAGCCCGAGGGACAGGGCTCCGGCACAAAATACAGAAACAAGGATGGAAATAGGCGAAACCGACATTGCGGGCGTTCCCTGCCTTTTGACCAAGATATCACAGTGGCGCACCGCACCTAAAGCGCATGGCTGGGACGAATACAAGCGGCGGGATAACGTATTCTCGTTAGTCCCAATGAAAGACTGTAATCGATGTTTTTGGTCCTCTATAACAACTAACAAATAGTCGATTCCGCCGGGAATTGGCCTGTAAAGGCAGTAGAAGCGCCGAATAGTGGCCCAAAATGTGACAAAGACGCCACACGTGCGGGGAGAATCGTGCGCTGGCGCGTCCATTTCTTGACCCTCGTTTGGCGTGAGTGTTTTATTAGCGCGGCCGTATTGGCGGGTCGTGTTCCGCCGGTCGGACAGGCCTTTTGGTACGTACCAGTCTCTGATCAATGAGAGAGGGAGAATGATGAAAAAGCTTCTACTCGGCTCGACCGCCTTGGTCGTCGGCGGAGTGATGGCCGCCCCGGCCATGGCAGCCGACCCGATTAAGATGGGCATCGGAGGTTATTATACCTTCTACGCCCTGGCCGGTAACGTCGACTCGTCCTATGCCTTCGACGGCACGTTCACCACCTACAAGGGACTTGCCTTCACGCAGGAAGGCGAGATCCACTTCATCGGTCAGACCAAGCTGGACAACGGAACGTCGGTCGGTTTGACGGTCGAGTTGGAAGCCTGGAACCCGACGGGCATCAACGCTGGCGCCGCCGGTACCTCGGCCGGTACGATCCAGATCGACGAAGCCTTCATCTTCGCCTTCGGCGACTGGGGCCGAGCCGAGCTCGGCTCGCGCGACGCTGCCACGTACCGTATGTACTACGGCACGCCGTCGGCGTTGATCGGTTGGGGTGCTATCCAGCACAACCACAACTGGGCCAACACGATCATGATGGCCAACAACAAGGCCTACGCGCGTACGATGGCGACCACGATCACGCCGACCTGGCAGGACGTGAATCGCATCAACTACTTCACGCCGCGCTTCCAGGGCCTGCAGATCGGCGTCGGTTACGCGCCGAAGTTGAACGCTGCTGCTGCTGGCGGTCAGGCCGCCACTGGCCCCGGCGGACAGCTGGGCTGCGGCTTCAACAACGCCGTCAACATCAACAACTGCCCGACGGCTGACTACGCCTGGCAGGACCTGTTCGATATTGGTGCCAACTACCTGAACAAGTTCGGTGACTTCACCGTCGCTCTGTACGGTGCGTTCGCCTACGCTTCGTTCATCCCGGGCTACTCGCCGTTCGCGCCTTCGGCCAACCTGGCCACCGGTGCCAACCTCACGGCTTGGAAGCAGTGGGTTGCCGGCGCTCAGTTCGGCTTCGCTGGCTTCACGGTCGGCGGCGCCATCGGCTGGGACAACAACGGCCTCGGTGCGAACTACTTCACCGGCGTCGACAACGATACCCGCTTCTACACCGCGGGCATCATGTACGAGACCGGTCCGTGGCAGATGTCGTTCATGTGGGCCGGCTTCTACAACACCAACGGCAACGGCAACAGCAACCTGGCGACGATCTCGACAGGTACCAACGTCGGCACGAACACCGCTTGCGGCGGCGTGCCGGGCGTCAACAGCACCTGCTTCAGCGGCAATCCGGCGACCTCGCTGTTCTTCGGTAGCAATACCGTCAACAAGTGGGAAATCGGTGCCAACTACGCGCTCGGACCGGGCGTGAAGCTGACCGGCGGCGCGGTGATGTTCACCGCGGGCGGCCCGACCAACAACACCAGCGGCAACAGCTGGGCGTTCCTGCTCGGTATGGACCTGCGCTTCTAGTCGCAGACCGACATCGACAAACGGGAAGAGCGGGCGAAAGCCCGCTCTTTCTGTTTGTGCCCCAGGCCGATGATCTAGCTGAGGCGGCCGACGACGTTGACGAACAGGGTCGGCATGTAGGTGCGCGACACCGGCAGGCGCTCGGTGGCCTGGCGGGCCAGCACGGCGCGGTTGTCCTCGTGGTCCAGCACGAGCTGGAACAGGCCCTGCTCGACGGCTCCCGATCGGGGATCGAGCTCGGGCTTGCCGTCGCGCACGACGCGATAGGCAACGTCCAGGCCGACGTCGCCGCCGCTGTAGAACGCCGACACGATCTCCAACCGGTCGAACAGCCGCATCAGGCCGCGCACCGAGAAGCGCCATAGATCGTCGGGCGTGGCGTGGAAGGCCTGCGACCAGGCGGCAGAGACGAAGACCAGGCCGCCCGGCCGCACGAGGGCCTCGATGTTGCGCGCCGCCCGCCAGGGATCGCGCGTGTGTTCCAGGACATGGCAGCACAGGACGAGGTCGAAGGCCTCCTCGCCCAAGCCGGCTTTCAGGCTCGCCAGAGGCCCGCAGACATCGAGCACGCAATCGACGTTCGTGCCCTCGAGCAGATCGAGGCCAACGAAGCGGGTGCGACTGCCAAAGCGTTTGTTCACCAGGCTGCGCCAATTGCGAACGTTGCGATCCGCAACCAGCGTGCGCGAGCCGACCTGAAGCACGCGCGGTGCGCGCCGCCCCAGCGACGCCGCGACACGGTCGAGCAGCGCCTCGGTCTCATGGGTGACGCTTGTGCCGACGACGCGCAGTTCCGCCTTGCTCTCCGAAGGCGAAGCGTCGCCGGCGCCACTCATTCGCGCACCACCACGATGTGCATGCGCCGCGGCCCGTGGGCGCCGAGCTCGATCGTCTGCTCGATGTCGCCGGTGCGCGAGGGGCCGGTGATGGTGTTCACCGTGCGCGGCATGCGGTCCTTGCCGTAGCGCGCGCGCAGGCGAACCCAGACGTCCTCGTAGCCGCCGACGATGTCGCCTTCGCGCAGCACGACGATGTGGGTATCGGGCAGGAGGTTGAGCGTCACCGGATGCTCGGGGCCCGACGCCGTCACCAGGGTCCCGGTCTCGGCGATGCCGGCGATGGCGCCGGTGATCGAGACATGGTCGGCGGCCTCGCCACGGCCCCGCCGCAGCGACAGCATCTTCTGGGTCGCCCAGTCGAAACCGTCGAGCGCCGGCCCCGGCGCCATCGCCGCCTCGGCGGGCAGGTTGTTGCGCGCCAGGTAGCTTGTGACCTCGCCCGGTACGTCGGCCGCGGCGACCCGCGCCACCGTGGCGTTGTTGGCTTCGGCCCACTGGCAGAACAACGCCACCTTCTCGGGCTGCGGGAGGTTGGCGCGCGCCACCGCGGGGCCGCGCGGCGGCGCGGCCAACCGGGCCTCGACCGTCTGGCGCTCGTCGCCTGAAAGCTCGCCGCGATGGAGCGAGCGGCGGATGCCGTTCAGGATGGTGGCCCTGTTTGCCTGATTGGGGGCGTCGCTCATGGTCTTTTCCGCTTCCACTGAGCATGGAACGTGCCGCCCGGCTGCGGTGCCGGGAAGTCGCGAAAACGCGTCCAGCCGCTGGCCAGCGGCAGGTTTCCGTAGCGACCGTCGGCGCGGCCGAACAAGGCGAGCATGCGGTTGGCGAGGCCAGTCAGGCTCTTGTAGAGCCGCGGCCGGCGGGCGACGAAGCTCCACAGCGCCAGGCCCTGGCGCACCGCCTTTGGCGTGAGATGGCGCTCGAACTCGCGCTCGCGCCAGTGGCGCATCAGCTTGGGCAGGGGAATGCGCACCGGGCAGACGCTTTCGCAGCGGCCGCAGAAAGTCGAGGCGTTGGGCAGGTTGGACGCTTCCTCGACGCCCAAGAGCTGCGGCGTCAACACCGCGCCGATCGGGCCGGGATAGACCCAGCCATAGGCATGGCCGCCGATCGCGCCATAGACCGGGCAATGGTTCATGCAGGCGCCGCAGCGGATGCAGCGCAGCATGTCCTGCATCTCGGTGCCGAGCACCGAGGAGCGGCCATTGTCGAGGATGACGACGTGATAGTGCTCCGGCCCGTCGAGGTCGCCCGGTCGCTTCGGTCCGGTGTTGAGCGTGGTGTAGGCCGACGATTCCTGCCCCGTGGCCGAGCGTGCCAGCACACGCAGCAGCACCGCCGCATCCTCGAGCGTGGGGATCACCTTCTCGATGCTGGCCAGCACGATGTGCATCCTGGGCAAGGTGTTCGACAGATCCGCATTGCCCTCGTTGGTGACCAGCATCGACGAGCCGGTCTCGGCCACCAGGAAATTGGCGCCGGTCAGGCCGACATCGGCATCGAGGAACTTCTGGCGCAGCACGTAGCGGGCCTCGGCGACAAGGTCGTTGCGCTCGGTCAGCCGCTTGGTGAAGCCGAGCTTGCTGTGCGCCTCGAGGAAAGTGTCGGCGACCTGGTCCTTGGTGAGATGGACGGCGGGCGCGATGATGTGGCTGGGCGGCTCGTGGCGCAGCTGGATGATGTATTCCCCGAGATCGGTCTCGATCGGGGCGATGCCCAGCGCTTCCAGATGGTCGTTGAGGCCGATCTCCTCGGACACCATCGACTTCGACTTGGCTACGGTGCGCGCATTCATGCTGCGGCAGAGGTCGGTGATGATCTGCCGGGCATCAGCGGCCGTCGGTGCCCAATGGACGTGGCCGCCCAGGTCCGTGACCTTGCGCTCGAACTCTTCCAGGTAGAAGTCGAGGTTCGCCAGGGTATGGTTCTTGATGTCACGCGCGCTATCGCGCAGCACCTCGAACTCGGGCAGGCGCTCGGCCGCCTGGCGCCGGCGCTCGGAGAAGCCGACCTTCAGCTTGGCGAGCGAATCCTGCAGGTTGGGATCGGCCAGCGCGACGTCGACATTGTCCTTGAAGTCGTGGGCGGTCGATTCCATCAGCCGGCCCCTGGTTCGCGAGCGGAAGGCTCACCGATGGCGGCAATGCCGCCCATGTCGGCCAGCACCTCGGCGACATGGCGCACCTGCACCGGGCTGCCCTCGCGCTGCAGCTTGCCCGCCATGTTCATCAGGCAGCCGAGGTCGCCCGCCAGCAGCGTGCCTGCGCCTGCGCCGGCGATGTCGGACGACTTCTCGCCGACCATGGCATTGGAGATCTCGGGGTATTTTACGCAAAAGGTGCCGCCGAAGCCGCAGCACACCTCGGGCGACTTCATCTCGCTGAGGCTGAGGCCCTGCACCGAGCCGAGCAGCTGCCGCGGCTGGTCCTTGACGCCGAGCTCGCGCAGGCCCGAGCAGGAATCGTGATAGGTGACGACGCCGTCGTAGCGCGCCGCGACCTTGGTGACTCCCAGCACGTCGACCAGGAACGCCATCAGCTCGTAGCTGCGGCCGGCCAGGTTCCCGGCCCGCGCCTTCATGGCCGGGTCGTCATCGAACAGGCCTGGATAGTGATGGCTCAGCATGCCGCCGCAGGAGCCCGAGGGGGCGACCACGGCGTCGTAGCCTTCGAAGGCCTCGATGACCTGGGCGGCGATCGCCCGGGTCGTGGCGCGGTCGCCGGAATTGTAGGCCGGCTGGCCGCAGCAGACCTGCAGGGGCGGGACCTCGACCGTGCAGCCGGCCTCCTCGAGGAGCTTTACGGCGGCGAAACCGACCGAGGGCCGGAACAGGTCGACCAGGCAGGTGACGAAGAGCGCGACGCGGCGCGGCTTTTTGGCGGGCAATGCTGACACGGGGCCACATTGGCAGCGGCAAAAATGCGGTGCAACGGCCCCTTCCTGGAAAAATTCCCCCTTGGGGGATGGCCATTCCGGCCTCCCCCAAGGGAATGGTCCTGTGCCGGATCAGGCCCGGTCGAAGCGATCGAGGTTCATCACCTTGACCCACGCCGCCACGAAGTCAGCCACGAACTTCTTCTTGGAGTCGGCGCAGGCATAGACCTCCGACAGGGCGCGCAACTGTGAATGCGAGCCGAAGATCAGGTCGGCGCGGGTGCCTGTCCACGTCACCTCGCCGGTCTTGCGGTCGCGTCCCTCGAACACCCCGTCGGCATTGGCGGCCGGCTGCCACTCGGTGCCCATGTCGAGCAGGTTGACGAAAAAGTCGTTCGTCAGCGTCCCCGGCTTCTTGGTGAAGACGCCATGCTTGGACCCGCCAGAGTTGGCGCCGAGGACACGCAAGCCACCGACAAGGACGGTCATCTCGGGCGCCGTCAGCGTCAACCGCTGAGCGCGGTCGACCAGCAGCTCCTCGGGCGACAGACGCGCCGGCTTGCCCCGGAGGTAGTTTCGGAACCCGTCGGCCATCGGCTCGAGCGGGGCGAAGGAATGAGCGTCGGTCTGCTCCTGAGACGCGTCCATGCGCCCGGGCGTGAAGGGCACCTTCACGTCGTGCCCGGCGTCCTTGGCAGCCTTCTCGACCGCCGCTCCGCCGCCGAGCACGATCACGTCGGCAAGCGAGACCTTCTTGCCGCCGGACAGCGAGGCACTGAACTCCTTTTGGATCGCCTCGAGTTTCTGCAGCACCTTCGCAAGCTGCGCCGGCTGGTTGACGTCCCAGTCCTTTTGCGGCGCCAGGCGGACCCGTGCGCCGTTCGCGCCGCCGCGCTTGTCGGAGCCGCGGAAGGTCGACGCTGATGCCCAGGCCGCCGCGACCAGCTCGGGGACGGTGAGGCCCGATGCCAGGATCTTCGCCTTCAGGTTGGCGATGTCCTGATCGGCGATCAGCGGATGATCGACGGCCGGGATCGGGTCCTGCCAGATCAGGTGTTCCGCAGGCACAAGCGGGCCCAGGTAACGGACGATCGGTCCCATGTCGCGATGGGTCAGCTTGAACCAGGCCCGCGCGAAGGCGTCGGCGAACTGGTCGGGATGCTCATAGAAGCGCCGCGAGATCTTTTCATAGGCGGGGTCGACGCGCAGCGCGAGATCCGTGGTCAGCATGGTCGGCACGTGCCGCTTCGACGGATCGTAGGCGTCGGGGATCGAGGCACTGCCGTTCTTCGCCTTCCACTGGTGCGCGCCGGCCGGGCTCTTGGTGAGCTCCCAATCGTTGCTGAACAGGTTGTCGAAGAAGTGGTTGCTCCACTTCGTCGGCGTCTGCGTCCAGGTGACTTCCGGGCCACCGGTGATCGCGTCCTTGCCTTTGCCCGTGCCGAACTTGCTGATCCAGCCCAGGCCCTGCGCCTCGATACCGGCCGCTTCCGGCTCCGGTCCCACCAGGGCCGCATCGCCGGCACCATGGGTCTTGCCGAAGGTGTGGCCGCCGGCGATCAGTGCCACGGTCTCCTCGTCGTCCATCGCCATGCGCGCGAACGTCTCGCGGATGTCGCGGGCTGCCGCGAGGGGATCGGGATTGCCGTTGGGGCCTTCCGGATTGACGTAGATCAGGCCCATCTGCACGGCGCCCAGCGGGCTTTGCAGCTCGCGGTCGCCGCTGTAGCGCTCGTCCGCCAGCCACTTGCCTTCCGGCCCCCAGTAGATGTCGGCCTCGGGCTCCCAGGTGTCGACGCGCCCGGCACCGAAGCCGAACGTCTTGAAGCCCATGGATTCGAGGGCAACGTTGCCGGTGAGGATCAGGAGGTCGGCCCACGAGATCTTGGCGCCGTATTTCTGCTTGATCGGCCACAGCAGCCGGCGGGCCTTGTCCAGGTTGGCGTTGTCGGGCCAGCTGTTGAGCGGCGCAAAACGTTGCTGGCCGCCGCCGGCACCGCCGCGGCCGTCGCCGATTCGATACGTCCCGGCGCTGTGCCAGGCCATGCGGATGAAGAACGGCCCATAATGGCCGAAGTCGGCCGGCCACCAATCCTGCGACTGCGTCATCAAGGCGTGCAGGTCCTTGATAACGGCGTTGAGATCGAGGCCGTTGAATTCCTTGGCGTAGTCGAAGGCCGCGCCCATCGGGTCAGACAGGGCGGAGTGCTGGTGCAGGACCTGAAGGTTGAGCTGGGTCGGCCACCAGTCGCGATTCGTCGGGGCTCGCCCGCCGCCCGAGAACGGGCATTTGCTTTCACTTGCCATGGTCTCTCCGATCGTGTTCCGACTTCTGAATATAGATTAGAATTATTCTAATCAAGGGGTGGCCGTTCATTTCAGGGGCGTACTCTCTTCTTCCGGACCGCCGGCTTCCAGCCGGCTCATGAGACATGAGGCCGGCTGGAAGCCGGCGGTCCAAAAGACAAAGACGAATGCAACCGTCGCCGGGTTTTTGCCGTTATCTGGCCGTGCTGCGGCTGCTGCTCTTCCTCATGATGCTGCTCGCTCCCGACTTTTCGGACAGCGATGCCCTAAGCACTTCCCTAGAAGTCCTTCAGTCGGCCTTCGCTTCGTGCAGCATGTAAATCGACAGCCGGCGTAGTGCGGGTCTGATCAAGTCGAGTGGACGATCCAACCGCGATCCAGGTACGCCTGACTGATCACTCTGATCATGTAAATCGACTGGAACACCAACATGGCGGGTATGGCGACGATCAGGATGATCAACTGTTGGCCGCTCGGAAGGATCAACGATGTGAAGCCCGTCGTCGCGACGAGCGCTGACATTGTGAGAAGGTGGGGAACGAAAGCCGCCATGAACCCCGTCTTGCCCGCTTTCCAAAGCACATAGAGCGAGCCTGTCAGTCCGGCCGCAAGATAACCCCCAGCACCGACTGTGACGCGGTGCGTTTCATCTCGTGGGTGTTCGTAGGAGTGGCTTTCGAACATTGGCTCCGATGGTCAACGCAGGCCTAGCCATCGTATGCCCGCCGCGACATTCACAAAGGAGGCAATCACCTTTTTAACGTCGTTACCTGACGAAAGGCTTACTTTGACGAACGCAAGCTGACACTCAGCGCGGAGCCTTGCGCTCGGAACGCAAACGCCACTCAACTGCATCACCGCCGCTAGACAGGCACCTTGGCTCAAGAGCCAGTCGGGTCAGGCGCATTTTGCCTCGGCCAGCATGTAGCCCACGCCCCGCACCGTATGGACCTGCACCGTGGCCCCGCTGTCGGCCAGCATGCGGCGCAGGCGGTGGATGTAGACCTCGACGGCGTTGGAGCCAACCTCGTCGCTGAGGCCGAACAGGTGATCCTCGAACAGCCGCTTGGGGGCAACGTTGCCACATCGCCGCAGCAAGATCTCCAGGACCGCCGTCTCGCGGCTGGAAAACGGCCGAACAGTGCCGTCGACGGTGACCTGCCGGCCTTCGGTGTCGAGCGCCACGTTGCCCAAGGTCAGGCAGTGGCCGAGCAGATTATCAGATCGCCGCAGCAGCGCCCTGAGCCGGGCCACCAGCTCCTCCATGGCGAATGGCTTGACCAAGTAGTCGTCGGCGCCGGTGCGCAAGCCGGTGACGCGATCGCTGACGCCATCCCGCGCCGTCAGCACGAGCACCGGCGTCGAATCGCCGCGACTGCGCACGTCGCGCAGCCACGACAAGCCATCCTTGTCCGGCAACCCCAGGTCGAGCACCACGGCGCCATAACGAATCGTCGCCAGGGCATGGCTGGCATCGGCGGCATTTGCCACCGAATCGGCGGCAATTCCGTTGCGTTCGAGACCTTTGACGAGCAAGGAGACCAGCTCCCGGTTGTCCTCGACGAGAAGGATGCGCATCGATGTATCTTTCGCCATGTTGGGCGTGTATCGCATCCTAGCATGACGGCACAGGGCAACGCCCGGTTCGGCGGCCCCTACGTCAGGTTCACGTAATGCGAAGTGGCTATGTTCCTTCGCCAATGAGTACCCAAATCAAATCGCCGCTGGCCAAACATCTGCCGCGCCACCGCCTGTGGCTTGCCGCTGGCGGCGTGGCGGGTGCCGTCGTGGTCGCCGGCTGGATGCTGGATCCCAATCCCGGCAATGCCCTGATACGGCCGCCGGCGGTGGTCGAAACCGACGGCGGCTTCCGGCCGAGCGAGTCACAATGGGCGGGCTTCAGGTTCGCCGAGGTCAAATCCGCCATCTTCAACGAGGATCGCGCGACCGACGGCCGCATCGGCATCAACGAGGACACCACCACGCCGGTGTTCTCGCCGTATTCCGGCCGCGTCAGCCGTGTGCTGGTCAAGGCCGGCGATCATGTCGAGCGCGGCGCGCCGCTGTTCGCCATCGAGGCCAACGAGTTCGTGCAGGGCCAGAACGACCTGGTCACCGCGGTCGCCGGCGTCGAGAAAGCGCGCTCGCGGCTTGTCCTGGCGCAGGCCGCCGAGAAGCGCCAGAAGGAGCTGCTGGCGATCCGGGGCGGGGCGCTCAAGGACCTCGAGGTGGCGCAGTCCGACCTGGTGGCGGCGCAGGGCGATTTGCGGGCGGCCGAAATTGGTCTGGCCGCCGTGCGCAATCGGCTGCGCATCCTCGGCCGTTCCGATACCGAGATCGCGCGCCAGGAGAAGGAAGACCGCATCGGCGCGGAGACGATCGTGGCGGCGCCGATCGCCGGCACGGTGATCCAGCGCAAGGTCGGGCTCGGCCAGTACATCAATGCCGGCGCCACCGACCCCGTGTTCAGCATCGGCGATCTGTCGACTGTCTGGTTGATCGCGAACGTACGCGAGTCCGACGCGCCCAAGATGAAGGTCGGTGCCCCCGTCGAGGTGTCGGTGCTGGCCTATCCCGGCCGGACGTTCAGCGCGCGGCTCGACTACGTCGCGCCGGCGCTCGATCCCAACACCCGCCGGCTTGCCGTCCGCGCCCAGATCGACAATCCCGGTCGTGAGCTCCTGCCCGAGATGTTCGCAGGCTTTCGCATCGTCACGGGCGCGCCGCAGACCATGCCTGCGGTGCCGCAGGATGCGGTCGTCTATGAAGGTGCCACGGCACGTGTGTGGGTGGCGCGGCCCGACAAGACTGTTGTCGCCCGCCCGATCGACGTCGGCAGCACGGCCCATGGCATCGTCGCCGTCCGCAAGGGGCTGAGCGTGGGCGAGACCGTCGTCACCGGTGGCACCCTGTTCATCGATCGCGCTGCCAAGCGCGACTGATCGCCCTTTCGTCCGATGAAGGGTCTCATCGCCGCCGCGATACGCCAGCGTATTCTTGTTGTCATCCTGGCAGCGGTGGTGATCGCCGGCGGCCTGTTCGCTTACAAACAGCTCAACATCGAAGCCTATCCCGACCCGGTCCCGCCGCTGGTCGATATCGTGATCCAGAATCCTGGCCAGTCGTCCGACGAGATGGAGCGCTACATCACCATCCCGATCGAAGTGCAGATGGCCGGACTGCCTTTCGTGAAGTCGATCCGCTCGATCTCGCTGGTCGGGCTGAGCGACGTGAAGGTGCA
>DATGZZ010000392.1:0-3151 GCA_035296945.1 Reyranella sp. | reverse complement strand
CGGTGAAGGCGAACTGCAGCCGGGCCAGCAGGGTTGCGTCGAATGATTCGAGCATAGCGATCACCTCGCGCCGGATATTCTACTCTAGCCGAAGGCGTCGAACACCTCGGCAATGGTGTCGCGGCCCAGTCCGGCCCTGAGGCCCGTCTCCAGCAGCACGCGCGCCTTGAGCGGATGCAGGCGGCCGCCCCAGATGAGGCCCGCCTTGCGCAGGGCGATCTCCGAGGTCGGCCCGCCATATGTATGCCGCAACATGGGGCCGCCACCGGCACGCGGCGAGATGACCGTGGGCATCGCCGCGGCAAGGCGTCCCATCAGGTCGGCCAGGCGTTCGGGGACGTGGCCGCCACCCATCGCGCCGACCACGACGCCGCGATAGCCCAGTCGATCGGGCGCGCGCAGCATTGCCTCGATGAGATGGCCGGGCTCGTCGAGCCCCAGCCACAGCAACGCCACCGGCTGGGCGACGCCGACGGCTCTGCCGAGCCTCCGCCGCGCCGCCTCGATCGCATCGCGCACCGGCAGGCTGAGCGGCACCACGCGGTCCTCGACCAGTGCCGCGATCGGCCCGGTCTGCGGCGAGGCGAAGGCATTCAGCCGCGTGGGATGCGCCTTGATCGCGTCGGCAGCGGCGTAGATCTCGTCGAGCATCACCGCCATGACGCCCAACGTCCTGGCATGAGCGCGTATCCACGGATCGGCGGCCACGCGCACCGCCGCCAGCAGGTTTCCGGGACCGTCGGCCGAGGTGAGCGCGGGATTGCGCATTGCCGCCGTCACGATCACCGGGATGTCGCGCTCGACCAGCAGGTCGAGCAGGAAGGCCGTCTCCTCCAGCGTGTCGGTGCCTTGCGTGACGATCACGCCGTCGGCTGCCGCGGCCACGATCTTCGCGGCGAGCGCATGGATCTGGTCAAAGGATAGCGAATGGCTGCCGACACGCGACACTGTCTCGGCCTCGATGTCTGCCAGCGTGGCCAGCAACGGTACCGCCTTCACCAGATCGTCGGCGCCGGCGCCCATCTGCATGACGCCGCTGGCATCGGGCCGTGTGGCGATGGTGCCGCCCAGCGCCAGCACATGGATGCGCGGCTTGCTCATGCCCCCAGCCTCAACGACTTGAAGAAACGATCGGCCTCTGGCGTGCGCAATGCGTCGGCCGGCGCCAGATAGGCGAGCGACACGTAGCGCCGCCCCTTGAGGACCACGAGCTGGCGCAGCACGCTGCCGCCCTGCACCGAGCCGACCGATTCGGCGGCCGGCGCACCCTGCACATCGCGCCAGTCGACGCTGGTCCACTTGCCGCCGGCCAGCCGCTGCGCGCGGTCGTCGAGCACCGACTGAAGGTTGAGCTTGGGCTGCCGGACGTCGACATCGGCGGGATAGAGCGCGGTTTGCGCCACGAACGAGAGGCGGCGATATTCAAGGCTGTAGGAATGGTAGGCGAAGGCCGTGCCGCCGGCCGATCGCGTGTCGATCACCTTGTAGACGGGCTCGCCCGGCATATCGACGATGAAGGAATGATCGGCGCCGCGCACGGCGTACCAGGTCGACTGCGCCGCAGCCTCGCCGGCCGCCATCGCCAGAGGCAACGCGGCGAAGGTGCGTCTGCCAAGTATCATTGCCGCGCGCCGAACTTCTCGCGCGCCTCGGCCTCGCTGTAATAGCCACGCGTCACGTCGCGCGCGATCGCCGCGGGATCGCGCTTGGCCGGATCGCCGAAGCCGCCGCCGCCCGGCGTCGACACGCGCACCACGTCGCCGACACCGATCTCGATGTCCTGGTCCTTGGACAGATGCGGCGGCCGGTAGTTCTTGCCGCCCTGGCTCACTTCCACGGTGTTGGTGTCGCCGTCCTTGCCGCCCAGCACGCCCTGCGGGCCGGTGCGGCCGTGGTCCATCACCATGGAGACGCGCGCCTCGCCGCGGCGAAGTTTTATGGCGTAGTTGATGCCGAAGCCGCCGCGGAACTCGCCGGCGCCGCCCGAACCCTCGCGCAGCGAGAACTCCTCGAACAGCACCGGGTAGAACTGCTCCAGCACCTCGACCGGCGGCATCTTGGAGATGCCGATGGTCGAGCAGCCGTTGCTGAGGCCATCGCCGCCCTGGAAGCCGCCGTAACCGCCGCCGGTGAAGAGATACATAATGTAGTTGCGGTTGCGCTCGGGATCGTAGCCACCGACGCCGAGATTGCCCGACGTGCCGGCGGGTGCGGCGAACAGCAGGTCGGGGATTGCCTTGGTGAGGGCGGCGAACACCGCTTCGGCGATGCGCTGGCTCACCTCGGCGGCACAGCCGGAGACCGGCCGGGGATATTTGGCATAGAGGAACGTGCCTTCGGGCTCGACGATCTTGAGCGGCTCGAAGGTGCCGGCGTTGATCGGCACGTCGGGGAAGATGTGCTTCACCGCGAGATAGATCGCCGACTTGGTCGTGGCGATGACGCTGTTCATCGGGCCGCGGCAGGGCGGGCTCGAGCCCGTCATGTCGAAGGTGAGGTCTTCACCTTTCTTGGTGACCTTCATCTTGATGGTGAGCGGCTCGTCGACGACGCCATCGCTGTCGACCTGCGAGGTGCCTTCGTAGATCCCGTCGGGAATGGCCGCGATCTTGGCGCGCATCTGGCGCTCGGCGCGATGGCGCATCTCGGCGATCGCCTGGCGCACGGTCTCGGTGCCGTAACGGTCGATCAGGGCGGTCAGCCGCTGCTCGCCGGTGGTGAGCGCGGCGGCCTGCGCCTTGATGTCGCCGATGCGCTGGTCGGCGATGCGGATGTTCGAAAGGATGATCGCCAGGATCTCCTGGTCCATCTCGCCCTTCTTGAAAAATTTCACCGGCGGCAGGCGCAGTCCTTCCTGCTCGACCTCCGTCGCGCTGGCCGAGAAGCCGCCGGGCACCATGCCGCCGACGTCGGGCCAGTGACCTGTGTTGGCCAGCCAGGCGAACACCTCGCCCTTGTAGAAGAACGGCTTCACGAACCGCACGTCCATCAGATGCGTGCCGCCGAGATAGGGATCGTTGACGATGAACACGTCGCCCGGATCGACCTTGCCGGCGTAATGGCTCTTCACGCGCTCGATCACCGCCCGGGTCGAGAACTGCATGGTGCCGACGAACACCGGCAGGCCGAGCTCGCCCTGGGCGATCAGCGC
>DATGZZ010000391.1:0-7170 GCA_035296945.1 Reyranella sp. | reverse complement strand
CGACGGCCAGGATGGGCCTGCCCAACAGGCTGAGATCGCCGATGGTCGACAGGACAGGCGGCGCATCCGGCAGGGCGGCCAGCGCCGGCGGATAGGCGGGATCGCCGAACACCAGGAAGCGGCCGCCGGCCTTGGCGAGCGCGTCTTCCTCGCGGGCGATCGCCGCTTGGGTGGTCGTGTCCAGCCGCGCGCAGGCGGCGCGCGCCGATCCGAAATGGGCCAGCGCTTCGTGAAAGGTGACCGGCCCGATCCGGGCGCTGCGCGCCAGCCGCAGCCGGGCGCGTCGTTCGCCGGGATCGAGCTCGGCGGTGAGGGGGCCGTCGAACATAGCGCGACATTACGCGCGTGTTCTCGTCCTGTAAATCAACCGTCAGTAGAATCAGCGCAGCTTGGGATTGAGGGCATCGCGCAGCCAGTCGCCCAAGAGGTTCACGGCCAGCGACAGGATCACCAGCGCCAGCGC
Source organism: Reyranella sp. (assembly GCA_035296945.1). Taxonomy (GTDB): domain Bacteria; phylum Pseudomonadota; class Alphaproteobacteria; order Reyranellales; family Reyranellaceae; genus Reyranella. The sequence continues at coordinate 6,707 of DATGZZ010000391.1, read as the reverse complement.
CGGAAAGATCACGATCCACCATTCGCCGGAGAACAGGAAGGCGTTGCCGATGCGAATGAGCGTGCCGAGCGAGGGTTGGGTGGCCGGCATGCCGACGCCGAGATAGGAGAGCGACGCCTCGGCGATGACGGCCAGCGCCAGCTCGATGGTGGCGATCACCAGCACCGGCCCCCAGGCGTTGGGCAGCACGTGGGCCAGCGCAATGCGCGCGCCGGGCACACCGATGATGCGGGCGGCGTTGACGTAGTCCTTGTTCTTCTCGGCGAGCGTGGTGGCGCGGGTGACGCGCGCGAACTGCGGCCAGTAGGCGAAGCCGATCGACAGCACCAGCACCCAGATGGCGATCTCGTCATGCACGTTCTTCGGCAGCGCGGCGCGCGCCACGCCGTCGAGCGTGAGCGCGATCAGGATGGCGGGCACGGTGAGCTGGATGTCGGCCAGCCGCATGATCACGCCTTCGACCCAGCCGCCGCGGAAGCCGGCCAGCAGGCCGAGCAGCACGCCTGTCGTCACCGACAGCACGATGGCGGCAAGACCGATCATCAGCGACACACGCGTGCCCCAGAGGATGGCGGAAAAGACGTCGCGGCCCTGGTTGTCGGTACCCAACAGGTGCGCGGCGCTGCCGCCCGTGTTCCAGGCCGGCGGCGTGAACGCGTCCATCAGGTTGAGCGACTTCACGTCGAACGGATTGTAGGGCGCCACCCACGGCGCGAAGATCGCGCCGAAGAAAAAGAGCAGCGTGACGATCGCCGCACCCACGGTGAGCGGCGAGTGGCGGAAGCTCCACCACATGTCGGAATCGCGAAACCGCCCGAGGGCCGAGGTGTCAGCCATTCATTTGACCTTTCGCCGGCCGGCCAATGCGCCCGCCGCGCTCATCACCGCCAGCACCGCGGTCAGCGGGCCGAAGCCCTCGAAGCCTACCCAACCGATCATCGCCGCGCCAAGGGCGGCCGCGCCGATCCAGCCGATGCTGGCCGTGGAGCTGTTCAGGCCCAGCACCGTGCCGCGCACGTCGTCCGGCACATTGGCGAGGGCGGCCATGTAGGCCGGCCGCCCGAGCGCGTTCAACAGGACATAGAGGAAGCCCAGGGCCACCGAGATCTCGGCGCTGGGATGCCACATGAAAAGAACGAGTGCCGCGACCGCCGACAGGGCCATGGCGACGGCGAAGGTCATCAGGCGGTCGCGGAAGCGGTCGGCGATCTGGCCGCCCAGCACGGTGCCGGCGACGCTGCCGATGGCAAAGATCGCGAGCGGTATGGCGAGCTCGGCCAGCGACAGCCCATAGGTCGCCTGAAGGAAGGCGGCGAAGTAGGTGACGGCAAGGCCATAACAGATGCGCTCGAAGATGCCGGTGGTCAGCAGGCCCATCACGCGCTTCGACAGGGCGTCCCTGATCGAGGGACGCACCATCGCGCGCATATGGCCGGCCGTACCGCGACCCACGGTTATCGCCATGCTGACGGTGGCGACCAGCGAGAGGACGCCGATGCAGAGCAGCCAGCCGCGCCAACCGATCAGCGAGCCCACCGCGGCGGCCATCGGCACGCCGACGAGCAAGGTCAGCGACTGGCCGCTCATCATCCAGCCCAGCGCGCGGCCGCGCTGGCCGTCGGGCACGCGCCCGGAAAGCTCGGCGTAGGCCGCGGCGGTGAAGGCGCCGCAGAAGGCGCCGCCGACGGTGGCCCAGACGGCGACCCAGAAAAAGGAGTCCGCCAGCGCCTGACCGACCATCGTCCCCGCCAGGCCCAACAGCGAGAGCACCAGCACCGATCGCCGTCCCACGACATCGGACAGCCATCCGGCGACCGCGGACGAGACGCCCCAGGCCGTCGCCGTCAGCGACACCAGATTGGCGACCAGCGGCATGCTGACCGAGAGGTCGCGCGCCATGTCGATCAGGAAGGGCGCGCGGGTGGTACCGCTCGAGGTGCAGGCGAACATGCCAAGCGAGGCGGCGCCGATCAGGGCCCACGGCATGGCCGCCTCAACGTTGCGCTTCATGCCTCAGCCGCCTGCCGTGCCGAGGCGGGCGCGATCGACGCGCAGGCGCGGATCGATCGCAGCGTAGAGAAGATCGACGAAGAAATTGATGGTGACGAAGATCAGCGAGACCATGACGAGGTAGGCCGCCATCACCGGGATGTCGGCGAATTGCACCGACTGGATGAAGAGCTGGCCCATGCCCGGCCACTGGAACACCGTCTCGGTGATGATCGAGAAGGCGATCAGGCCGCCGACCTGGATGCCGATCACGGTGATGACGGGCAGCAGCGTGTTCTTGAGCGCGTGGTGGAAGTGCACGGCGCGGTTGGTGAGGCCGCGGGCGCGCGCGAACTTGATGTAGTCGGTGCGCAGAACCTCCAGCATCTGCGAGCGCACCAGGCGCAGCACCAGGGTCATCTGGAACAGGCTGAGGGTGAAGGCCGGCAGCACGATCGCCTTGAGCCCGCTCGCCGTCAGCAAGCCCGTGGTCCAGCCGCCGATCTTCTCGGTCTCGCCGCGGCCGAAGGAGGGGAAGCACCAGTCGCCCGGCAGGCCGATGGCCGGCGCCCAAGACTTGCACTCCACGGAGAAGACGTAGATCAGCAGGATGCCGATCACGAAGGTCGGCATGGCGACGCCCGCCAGCGAGAAGGTCATCACGGCCTGGCTGTCGACGCTGTTGCGTCGGAGCGCGGTCAGCACGCCCAGCGGGATGCCCATGGCGAGCGCCAGCAGGGCCGCCACCGCCACCAGCTCCAGCGTCGCCGGCATGCGCTCGACGATCAGGTCGGAGACCGGCCGCGCCAGCCGATAGCTCTTGCCGAAATTGCCGTGGGCGGCATTGACCAGGAATCGCAGGAACTGGATGCCGACCGAGTCTTCCAGCCCGAGCTCGGCGCGCATCTCCAAGCGCTCCGCCGGCGTCGCCTCCTGGCCCACCATGTTGTTCACCGGGTCGCCCACGAAGTTGAACAGCACGAAGCACAGGAACGACACCGCCAGCATGACGGCGGCCGACTGCAGGAGCCGGGAAATGATAAAAGCCAGCATTCCGGACCTTACGTTCCTCCCCACGAAGTGGGGAGGTGGCCCGAAGGGCCGGAGGGGTCATGGGCATCAGTGGTGATGCTCATGACCCCTCCGCCCACTGCGTGGGCACCTCCCCATCGTATGACGATGGGGAGGCAAAAGGACAACTCACTTCATCTTCGCGTATTTGAAGTTGGGCGAGTCGTTGGCGAAAATCGGGATCGAGACCTTGTCGCTCATCGACCAGACGATCAGCTGATGGTGCAGCGGCAGGTACGGCATGTCCTCGACGGCGAGCTTCCAGGCGTCGGCGATCATCTTGTCGCGCTTGGCCTGGTCGACCTCTTTCAGCATGGCGTCGGTAAGTTCATCGAACTTCGCGTTGCTGTAGTTGGTGAAGTTCCAGCTGCCCACCTTCTTCTCGGCATTGGCGGTCTGGTAGAGGAAGGTGAAGACATAGTGCGAATCGAGCGTCGGCACGCCCCAGCCGAGCAGGAAGAAGCTCGAATCCTTCTTCTGCAGCTTGGGGAAGTGCAGCGTCTTGGAGCGCGCCTGCAGGTCGACCTTGATGCCGATCTGCGCCAGCATGCCGGTGACCGCCTGGCAGATCTGCTCGTCGTTGTTGTAGCGGTCGTTGGGGCAGTCGAGCGTCACCGAGAAGCCGTTGGGATAGCCGGCTTCGGCCATCAGCTTCTTGGCCGAGGCGACGTCGTACTTCAGCCGCTTGTCGAGATCCTTGGTGTGGCCGTGCACGCCCGGAGAGGTGACGAGGCCGGCGGGTGCTGCGAAGTTGCGCATCACCTTGGCCTTGATGGCGTCGATGTCGATCGCCTGGTACATCGCCTGGCGCACGCGCTTGTCGGCGAAGGGGTTCTTGCCCTTGACGTCGGAGTATTTCAGCTCGGCCGCGCCCATGTCGAGGCCGAGGAAGATCGAGCGGACCTGGGCGGTCTCCTCGGTCTTGAGCCCGGCCGTCTGCTTGATGCGGGCGATGTCCTGCAAGGGTGCATCGAGCACGAAGTCGACCTGGCCCGAGATCAGCGCGGCCACGCGCGTCGACGGCTCCTTGATCGGCGTGTAGACCAGCTCGTCGGGATAGGCCGGGAAGTCCTTGGCGCCCCAGTAGGTCGGGTTCTTGGCCATCACCGTCTTCACGTCGGGATCGCGCTGCTTCAGCGTGTAGGCCCCGGTGCCCATGGCGTTGCGCACCGCGTAGGTCTCTTCTTTATCTTTGTAGCTCTGCGGCTTGAGGACGTTGTGCTTCTCCGCCCACGCCTTGGACATGATCAGGATCGAGGTGGCGTAGTCCGGCAGGATGGGGTTGGGTCCGTTGGTGATGATGTGCACGGTCAGCGGATCGACTGCCTTCACCTCCTTGATCGAGGAGATGTAGGAGCGGAAGTCCGACGTCGGCGCCAGCGCGCGGTTGTAGCTGAAGGCCACGTCCTCGGCGGTGAAGGGCGTGCCGTCGCTGAACTTCACGTCGGGCCTGAGCTTGAACTCCCAGGTGTCGGGCGCAATCGCCTTCCACGACACCGCCAGCCCCGGCACCTTGGCAAGCGCCGGATCGCGGCTGATCAGCGCCTCATAGACGTGATTGTTCATCGCCGTGGTCGGGCCTTCATTCTGCGAATGCGGGTCCATCGTGAGAGCGTCGCCCTGGCTGGCCCAGCGCAGGGTTTTGGCGTCGACGGCCGATGCCGCGCACAAGGCGGCGGCGGTCAGAGCCGCGATACGAGCAACGAACATGGAAACTGCCTCCTGCAGTTGTTGTGTAGTGACCCTAGCGAGGGGCCGGCCGGCGATCAATGCTGCGCCGGCCGAAGCGACACCTTATGTGTGGGATGAGGGAGAAGATGCACATGCGAAGCCTGATGGTGACGGTTCTACTTGCGCTTGGCGCGACTGCGGCGGCGGCGCAGGACCGCGTCCGCCTGGAGGTCTATTCGACCCTCGAGGTCGAGAACCTCAAGGACTTCAAGACGGCGTTCGAGGCGGAGAATCGCGATCTCGAGATCCTGTGGAATCGCGATTCGACGGGTGTGGTCACCGCCCGCATCCTGGCCGAGCAGGGCGCCCAGCGCGGCGATGCGATCTGGGGGCTGGCCGTCACCTCGATGCTGCTGCTCGACAAGCGCGGTCTGCTCGAGCCCTATGCGCCCAAGAACCTCGCCAACATCAAGCCGGCCTTCCGCGATCCGGCCAATCCGCCGGCCTGGGTCGGCATGGAAGCCTGGGTCGCCGCGGTGTGCTTCAACACGGTGGAGGCAGCCAAGCTCGGCCTGGCCAGGCCCGCCTCGTGGTTCGATCTCACCGACCCGCGCTTCAAGGGCAAGCTCACCATGCCGCATCCGGCGTCGTCGGGGACGGGCTACTTCCATGTCTCCGCCTGGATCCAGATGTTTGGCGAGGCCAAGGCCTGGGAATACATGGACAGGCTGCACGACAACATCGCCGTCTACGAACACTCCGGCACGCGGCCCTGCCGGCACGCCGCGACGGGCGAGTTCCCGCTCGGCATCTCCTACGAGCTGGCCGCCGCCAGCGCCCGCCAGAAGGGCGCGCCGATCGAAGGCCTGGTGATGAAGGAGGGCGGCGGCTGGGACATGGACGCTGCCGCCATCCTGCGCGGCACCAAGAAGCCCGAGGCTGTGCGCCGGCTGATGGACTTCGCCTCGAGCCGCAAGGCCAACGAGCTCTACGCCTCGTTCGTGAGCCAGGTCGCCATGCCGGGCATCGCGAGCCACATCCCCGACTATCCCGCCGGCGTCGCCGAATCGATGATCAAGAACGACTTCACCTGGGCCTCGGAGAACCGCGCCCGGATCCTGGCGGAATGGACGCGCCGCTACGACGGCAAGGCTGCCAAGAAGAACTGACCGGTCGTCCTGTGCCAACCGCCGGTTGTCCCGCAGGCCGCGCCGGTCGTCACAATTCGAGGCATCATCGGTGAATCGGCAGATATCAAGGGGTGCCACGAGAGGACCGCCATGAACCGACGCCAACTCCTGATGCTTGCCGGAGGTCTGCCCTTGATGTCGACCGCCCCCTTCGATACACGGGCCCAGCCCATGCGCCGCAGCCGTCCCGGAGATTCGTCCTGGCCGTCGGCCAACCAGTGGCAGGAGCTGAACGCCGGGGTCGGCGGCCAGCTCGTCCAGGTGAAGCCGCCGCTCGACGCCTGCCGGGCGGCGCCGGCCAGTGCCGAGTGTGCGGCCTTCTTCACAGGTCTGAAGAACCCCTGGCTGATCGGCGACAGCGTTGCCCTGACCCAGACCAGCGGCTGGGCCGATGCCTGGACGTCGACCCCCAGCGCCTACGCCGTAGCCGCGCGCAATGCGGCCGACGTCGCGGCGGCGGTGAACTTTGCGCGCACCCATCGCCTGCGGCTCGCCGTGAAGGGCGGCGGTCACTCTTACCAGGGGACGTCGAACGCACCGGACTCACTGTTGGTGTGGACGCGCGCCATGAACCGCATCGAGCTGCACGACGCCTTCGTCGGCCAGGGCTGCAGCGATCGCCCGCAGCCTGCGGTGTCGCTGGGCGCCGGCGTGGTGTGGCTGCACGCCTACGACGCGGTCTCCAAGGCCGGCCGCTACGTGCAGGGCGGCGGCTGCACCACGGTGGGCGTGGCCGGCCTGATCCAGAGCGGCGGCTTCGGCACCTTCTCCAAGCGCTACGGCCTG
>DATGZZ010000390.1:0-5969 GCA_035296945.1 Reyranella sp. | reverse complement strand
CGGACGCAATGACTGACTCAAGAAATGTGCCCTCAAGTAACCTTCGGCTCGGGTCCCAGCTTCACCAGCAGCTTGCCGAAGTTCTCGCCGCGCAGCAGGCCCATGAAGGCCTCCGGTGCGCGGGCGAGGCCGTCGATGACGGTCTCGCGGCTCTTGATCTTGCCTTCCTTCACCAGCGCGCCGACCTCGCTCACGAACTCGCCCATCAGGGCCACGTGGTCGGAGACAATGAAGCCTTGCAGCGTAAGTCGCCGCTGCACGATGGTGAACATCTTCGCCGGGCCGGCCATCGGCGTCTGGTCCTGATATTCCGAGATCGCGCCGCAGAAGGCGACGCGGCCGAAATTGTTCAGCCGCTCGAACACGGCGTGGAAGATCCTGCCGCCGACATTCTCGAAGTCGGCATCGATGCCCTGCGGGCAGAGCTTGTCCAAAACGGCGCCCACATCGTGCTCGGTCTTGTGGTTGAAGCAGGCGTCGTAACCCGCCTCGCGCACCGCCCAGGCGCACTTGTCCTCACCGCCGGCGCAGCCGACGACCTTGGCGCCGGCGAGCTTGGCGAGCTGCCCCGCCACCTGGCCGACCGCGCCGGTGGCCGCCGACACGAACACCGTCTCACCCGCCTTGGGCTTGCAGATGTGCCGGATGCCGTACCAGGCGGTGAAGGACGGCATGCCCAGCACGCCGAGATGAGCCGACAAGGGCGCGGCCGCGGTGTCGATCTTGCGCAGGCCCTTGCCGTCGTGGAGCGTGTGGCTCGCCCAGTTCAGCAGGCCGATCACCGTGTCGCCCTTGGCGAATCGCGGGTTCTTCGACTCGACCACCTCGCCGACAGAGCCGCCGGTCAATGGCTTGTCGAGTGCGAAGGGCGGCGTGTAGGAGCGCAGCTCGGTCATGCGTGGCCGCATGTAGGGATCGAGCGACAGGAAGCGCGAGCGCACCAGCACCTCGCCCTCGGCCAGTGCCGGCAGGCTCACCTTCTCCTCGCGGAAGCACTCGGCGGTCACGTCGCCCGTAGGGCGCTTGGCGAGCACGATCTGGACGGCGTCGGTCATGGGTCGGTCCTTTCGACGAAATCGCTGCGGCGGTAGCCCTGGAGGTAAAGCAGGGCGGTGAGATCACCATGGTCGATGCGCACAGGCACCTGGGCCGCCACCGCGGGCTTGGCGTGGAAGGCCACGCCCAGCCCCGCCGCCTGCAACATCGGCAGGTCGTTGGCGCCGTCGCCCACGGTCACGGCGTCGGCCGGCAAGAGCCCGTGCTCGGCTGCCAGGCGCTGCAGGGTGGCAAGCTTGGCCTCCTTGCCCAGGATCGGCAGGTCGACCGTGCCGGCCAGCGAACGGCCGTCATGCTGCAGGCCGTTGGCGGCATGGGAATCGAAGGCCAGCGCCTTGTGCACCAAGGCCGTGAAGTGGGTGAAGCCGCCCGACACCAGTGCGCAATGGCCGCCGTGCTTCTTCATGGTTGCCACCAGGGTGGCGCCACCCGGCACGTAGCGGATTCGCCGGGCCGCCTCGTCGAGCTTGGCCACGTCGAGCCCCTTCAGCAGCGCGACACGCTCGTTCAAGGCGCCGGCGAAGTCGATCTCGCCGTTCATCGCCCGCGTCGTGATGCCGGCGATCTTCTCGCGCAGGCCCAGAAACTCGGCCAGCTCGTCCAGCATCTCGTTCTCGATCATGGTCGATTCCATGTCGGCGACGAGGAGCTTCTTGCGCCGGCCGGCCGCCGGCACGACCACAGCGTCGATCGCCGTCATGGCGACCGGCCGGGCTTCGCCGTCAAACGGGATGTCACAGGCGATCTCCGGCGCCAACCACACGGGGGTGCCGACCGTGGCACCTTGCGCCTGCAGGACGGCGACGGCGTTCTTGATGGCGCCATCGTTGAGCGCGGGATGGGCCGGCGTGGAGATCAGGACGAGGACGCTTTTCACGCGCTCGTTAATCGCTCATTTACAATCGCGGGCCAAGCAGGTCATTTCGCCCGCCATGGATCAGACTGTCATCGTCATCGCCGGCCCGACAGGCAGCGGCAAGTCGGCATTGGCGCTCGCGTTTGCCGAGCGGCATCGCGGCACGGTGATCAATGCCGATGCCATGCAGACTTACGACGCCTTCCCGATCCTGACGGCGCAGCCGACCCCGGCCGAGCGCAGCCGCGTGCCGCATGCGCTCTACGGTGTCCTGCCGCTCAGCGAGACCCTGTCGGCGGCGCGGTGGCGGGCGCTGGCCGACGTCGAGATCGAGCGCTGCCTGGCCGCGGGCCGCGCGCCCATCCTGTGCGGCGGCTCGGGCCTTTACTTGCGGACGCTGATGCAGGGCATCGCAACCATCCCAGATACCCCGACCGGCCTGCGCGAGCAGGCCAATGCCGAGTGGATGTCGCTGGGCGCGGAAGCGTTCCGGGCGCGGCTTGCCGAGAAGGATCCGGCGATCGTGGCGCGGCTAAAACCCGCCGACCGGCAACGCCATGTTCGCGCCTGGGAGGTCTGGCTCGCCACGGGGCGGCCGCTCAGCGCCTGGCAGGCGGGGGACGAGGGCGAGCCGTCGCGCTGGCGCTTCGCAACCGTGCTGCTGGTCCCGGAGCGCGGCTGGCTCAGGGACCGCATCGAGAAGCGCTTCGACGCGATGTTGACGGGCGGTGTGCTGGCCGAAGTGCGCTCCGTGTTCGATCGCGCGCCCGATCCGCGCTGGCCTGGCCTGAAGGCGCACGGCGCGCCCGAGCTGTTCGCCCACTTCCGCGGGGAGCTCAGTCTCGAGGACGCGCGCCGTATCGGCATCGACCACACCCGCCAATACGCCAAGCGCCAGATGACGTGGTTTCGGCATCAGATGACCCCAGATGTAGTAGTCGATCCGACCTCTGACTTGGGCTTGGAGCAAACTGAGAAATTATTGACCAAAACAGAGGCCTGAAACTTTACATTTCGTGCGATTCGGGTTGATTCATCCCGACCCTGCCTATACTTTCCCGCCCGCCGCAAAACCCCCGTTTTGCGGCACATTTGTCAGAGAGGAGACCCGTGTCATGAAGCCCGAGGAGTCCGCCACGACTGGCGCCGATCTGTTGGTGAAAGCCCTGATCGACGAGGAAGTCGAGGTCGTCTTCGGCTATCCGGGCGGCGCGGTCCTTCCGATCTACGACTCCCTCTTCAAGCAGAACCGGCTGCGCCACATCCTGGTGCGCCACGAGCAGGCGGCCGTGCACGCCGCCGAAGGCTATGCGCGCTCGACCGGCAGGGTCGGCGTGGTGCTGGTGACGTCCGGTCCCGGTGCCACCAACGCGGTGACCGGCCTCACCGACGCGCTGATGGATTCGATCCCCATCGTCTGCCTGACCGGCCAGGTGCCGACGCACCTGATCGGCAACGATGCCTTCCAGGAAGCCGACACGACCGGCATCACGCGGCCCTGCACCAAGCACAACTACCTGGTGAAGGCGGTCGACGCCCTGGCGCGCACCGTCCACGAAGCCTTCTACGTGGCGCGCTCGGGCCGTCCCGGGCCAGTTGTGATCGACCTGCCCAAGGACGTGCTGATGAACAAGCACGACTACACCGCGCCCAAGAAGCCGGTGCAGCACAAGAGCTACCGGCCGCAGGTCAAGCCCGAGCTGAAGAAGGTCGAGGAGGCGATCGAGCTGATCGCGGGGGCCAAGCGGCCGATCTTCTATGCCGGCGGCGGCATCGTGAACTCGGGCACGAAGGCGTCGAAGCTGCTGACTCAGTTCGTGCACATGACGGGCTATCCCATCACCAACACGTTGATGGGACTCGGCACCTTCCCGGCGTCGGATAAGCAGTTCCTCGGCATGCTCGGCATGCACGGCACCTACGAAGCCAATCTGGCGATGTATCACTGCGACGTGATGATCAACATCGGCGCGCGCTTCGACGATCGCATCACCGGCAGGCTCACCGAGTTCTCGCCCAAGTCGAAGAAGATCCACGTCGACATCGATCCCAGCTCGATCAACAAGAACGTGCGCGTCGACTTGGCCGTCGTGGGCGATGCCGGCCACGTGCTGGAAGACATGATCCGCGTGTGGAAGGCCAGACAGCCCAAGGTCGACCACAAGGCGCTGAAGACGTGGTGGGCCGAGATCGACAAGTGGCGGGCGCGCAACTGCCTCGCCTACAAGCAGGACAAGGAGACGATCAAGCCGCAATACGCGCTGGAGCGCCTCTATCACCACATCAAGGACCGCGACCACTACATCACCACCGAAGTGGGCCAGCACCAGATGTGGGCGGCGCAGTTCCTGAAGTTCGAGCAGCCCAACCGCTGGATGACCTCGGGCGGGCTCGGCACCATGGGCTACGGCTTCCCGGCGGCGATGGGCGTGCAGATCGCCCATCCCGACGCGCTGGTCATCGACGTGGCGGGCGAAGCCTCGATCCTGATGAACATCCAGGAGCTCTCGACGGTGGCGCAGTATCGCCTGCCGGTGAAGATCTTCATCCTGAACAACCAGTACATGGGCATGGTGCGCCAGTGGCAGGAGCTGCTGCATGGCGGCCGCTATTCCGAGAGCTACATGGAATCGCTGCCCGACTTCGTGAAGCTCGCCGAAGCGTTCGGCGCGGTTGGCCTGCGCTGCCATGACCCGGCCAAGCTCGACGAGACGATCAAGCAGATGATCGACATCAAGAAGCCGGTGGTCGTCGACGTGCTGGTCGACAAGACCGAGAACTGCTTCCCGATGATCCCGTCGGGGGCCGCCCACTACGACATGCTGCTGGGGCCCGACGATCGGGCCGCCAGGCCGGTGTCGGAGGAAGGCATGGTGCTGGTGTGAGCACGCCCGACGCTTCGAGCCACACCATCTCCGTGCTGGTCGACAACGAGCCCGGCATCCTGGCGCGCGTGGTCGGCCTGTTCTCGGGCCGCGGCTACAACATCGAGAGCCTCACCGTGGCCGAGACCGACGCCAAGGAGAACCTCTCGCGCATCACCATCGTCACCGCCGGCACGCCCATGGTGATCGAGCAGATCAAGGCGCAGCTCGACCGGCTGGTGCCGGTCCACAAGGTGCGTGACCTCACCGTCGAGGGCCCGCACATCGAACGCGAGCTGGCGCTGGTCAAGGTCAAGGGCACCGGCGACAAGCGCGTCGAAGCGCTGCGTCTGGCCGACGTGTTCCGCGCCAAGGTGATCGATGCCAAGACCGATTCCTTCGTCTTCGAGGTCACCGGCACGTCGGACAAGGTGCGGACTTTCGTCGGCCTGATGGAAGGCCTCGGCCTGGTCGAGCTCGGCCGCACCGGCATCGTCGCCATGTCGCGTGGCGGCGAGGCGCTCTGAGCGTGGACTACGCCGTCGCCCTGTTCGGACTCGCCGTCGTCCATCTGCTGGCGGTGGCGAGCCCGGGACCGTCGACAGTGCTGGTGATCCAGACCTCGGCCGTCGCCGGCCGACGCGGCGGATTGCTGGCGGCCTTCGCCATGATGGTGGGAGCACTCGCCTGGGCTGCGGCGGCGCTCTACGGCCTGCAGGCGCTGTTCGCCCAGTTCGAATGGCTGTATGTCGCCTTTCGCATCGGCGGGGCGCTGTTTCTGCTCTATCTCGCCGTCATGATCTGGCGCCATGCGAGGGATCCGCTGCCGGAAATCGCAGTGGATCGGACGGCGCACATGACCGGCTGGCAGGGCTTCCTGCGCGCCCTGCTGCTGCAGCTCAGCAATCCCAAGATCATGGTGTTCTTCGGCAGCATCTTCCTGTCGGTGCTGCCGCAGAACATGCCTGGCTGGATGGACAGCGCCGTGCTGGCCATCGTCGCGTTCAACGAGTTCACCTGGTTCGCCGTGCTGGCGCTTCTGTTCTCGGGCAGCCCGGCGCGGGCCTTCTACCGACGCGCCAAGATTTGGCTCGATCGAGTCATGGGCGGAGTGCTCGCCCTGCTCGGCGTGCGGTTGGTCCTGTCCGACCACTGAGGCAGGTGTCCCGGCCGTGAGCGAGGCACCGGCGTCG
>DATGZZ010000389.1:0-2742 GCA_035296945.1 Reyranella sp. | reverse complement strand
CGGCTGAGGGCATCGTGAGGGTGACGACCTCGGTGTTCGGTCCCGCGATCTGCAGGCTGCCGCCGCTCCAGTAGATGTCGATGCAGCCGTCGGGGACGACGTCGAGGGCGGTCGGTCCGCGCAGTTCATTGATCCAGACATGGTCAACGTGCCGGCTGAGCACGGCTGCGGGCATTCTCTGTCGGAAGATGCCGACGACTTCCGAGAGTCTCGGCCGGGTCTCGTCCGATCGGCTCACGGGACGACCTTATCGCCATGGCCGTTTTGTTCAAGACGCCTCCGGCGGCCGCGGCCACTATCAGCCTTTCGATCCTGGAGTGACGCATGGCGACGAACAACGCAGAGAATGACCGGCGCATCGACTACGTCGAATTCGATGTGACCGACGTGGCGCGCGCCAAGAAGTTCTATGGCGACGTCTTCGGCTGGACGTTCAAGGATTACGGCCCGGACTACTGCGAGTTTCGCGACGGCCGGCTGACGGGCGGCTTCGTCGGCGCCGGCAAGACCCGCGGCGCCGGCGGTCCGCTGGTCATCCTGTATGCCAACGATCTTTCAGACATCCAGCGGCGCATCGAGGCGGCCGGCGGACGCATCGTCAAGGCGGCCTACGACTTCCCCGGCGGCCGCCGCTTCCACTTCGCCGATCCGGATGGCTACGAACTGGCGGTGTGGGCGGCACGCTCCGGCTAGCGCGCCGGTTCGCTGACGAAGGCCACCTTTGAAAGGCCGCCCTTGGAGGCGTCGGCCAGGGTCTCGGCGACGTAGCGGTAGGGCACGTTCTGGTCGGCGCGCAGGTAGACCTCGGGCTGCGGCCGCTTGGCTCCCTCCGCGGCGAACCTGGCGATCGCGTCCTCGCGGGTGATGCGCTCGCCCTTCCAGAAGAGCCCGCCGTTGGCATCGATGGCGAACTCGACCTTCTCCGGCTTCTGGATGTCGGCCGCCGAGGTGGCCTTGGGCAAGTCGAGCTTGACCACGTTGGTCAAGAGCGGCGCCGTCACGATGAAGATCACCAGCAGCACCAGCACGACGTCGATCAACGGCACCATGTTGATCTCGGCCATGGGCTGCGACGAGGTCTTGCGGTCGAAGCTTGCGAAAGCCATGGGTCCTCTCCTCGCCTAGTAGTTCACGGCAGTGAGCGGCACGTTGCCCGGCCGGCCGCCGCGGCCGTGGGCCTGCAGCGTGCGGCCGATCAGCAGGAAGTTCAGCAGTTCGAAGGCAAAGGCGTCGAGCTTGGTGGTCAGCACGCGATTGGAGCGGGTCAGCCAGTTGTAGCCCATGACCGCGGGCAGAGCGACGGCAAGCCCGATGCCGGTCATGATCAGCGCCTCGCCGACCGGGCCCGCGACCTTGTCGAGCATGCCCGAGCCCGACATGCCGATCGCCACCAGCGCGTGATAGACGCCCCACACCGTACCGAACAGTCCGACGAACGGCGCGGTGGCGCCGATGGTGGCGAGCATGGTGAGGCCGTTCTCGAGCGCCGTCGTCTCCTCGTCGAGCACCTTCTTGATGGTGCGCGTCAGGAACTCCTGCTCGGAGCCCGCCTCCTCGAGCTTGGCGGCGCCGAACTTGGCGTGATGCGCCTGCGCGTGCATGGCGTGTGCCGCCAGATGCCCGAACGGCTCGTGCACGCCATGAACGTTCAGCTCGTTCTGCACCGCCTCGAGCGAGGTGGCGCTCCAGAAGAAGGCCAGGAACTTCGCGCTGCGCTTCTGGCGCACGATCTGGCTGACGCCCTTGTAGACGATCAGGTACCAGGAGATCGCCGACATGATCGTCAGCACCGCCAGCAGGACTTTCGCGACGATGTCGGACTGCGCGATGAAATGGCCGAAGCCCAGGGCCGAGGTGTCACCCATGAACTACTCCTACTGCAGCTTGAAAATGATTGGCACTCGAACCACCACCGTCTTCGGCACCCCGCCCTCGGTATAGGGCCGGAACTGAGCGCCGCGCACGGAGCTCAACGCCGCTTCGTCGAGCGTCGAATGGCCCGACGACGTTTCCAGCGTGACCTGAGCAGGCCGGCCGGTGGCGTCGACGAACACGCGCACCATGACCGTCCCCTGCTCGCCCGCCTTGCGCGAACGCGCAGGGTAGAGCGTGTTGGGCGGGACCAGGAAGCCGAGCTGCGAGGCCGACATCACGCGCGGCGCGGCCGCGGGAGCCGGCGTTGCCTGCTGCGGCTGGTTGTCGAGCGGCGCCTGCGGCACCGGCGCCGGCGGCTTGCGTTGCACCGGTTTGGGCTGCTCGGGCTTGGGATCCGGCTTCTTCTCGAGCGGCGGGATGACCGGCGGCGGCGGCTCCTCAGGCGGCGGAATGTCGACTTGGCGATGGGGAATTCCGGCGGCGGCAGATCGGGCGGCGGCGGCTCGACGATCGCCGCCAGGTCGGGCGGCTTGACCTCGACCGGCGGCGGCGGTTCGGCGTTCTCGATCTCGGGCTCGGCGGCCTGCTCGGCCGGCACCATGCGCACTTCCATGGGCGCGATGTCGCCAACGACAAGCTTCGCGGGCTCGACCTGGGTCAACGCCCAGCCGCCGCCGACATGGAAGAAGATGACCAGCGCCAGCAGCGCCCGCTTCACCGTGGGCGTCAGCGGCTCCCTGGACGGTCCGACCTCCGCCTCCAGGCGGGGCATCAGAGGGGTTTCCTGGCTCACGGCCAACTACTCACCACTGCAGCGGCGACATCGCAAGTGCCACCGTCACTGCCACAGAAACGCCAAAGATCACC
>DATGZZ010000388.1:0-5324 GCA_035296945.1 Reyranella sp. | reverse complement strand
TCGCTCACCACGGCCGTGCTGACCGCATTGTTCGGTGCTGCCGGCATTGTCTACGCCACTGTCGTGATCGGCGTGCTGGTGGTGATCTTCGGCGAGGTGATGCCCAAGACGTGGGCATTGCTGCGCGCCGATCGCGTGGCGCTGGTGCTCGCGCCGTCGATCGTCGTGACGCTCGCCGTGCTCGGTCCGATGGCGCGCGCCGTCGCCTGGATCTCGCGCTTCTTCCTCAAGCGGATGGGCGTGCGCGTCGATCGCACGCCGGATGCCGAGGAGCATGCCGACGTGCTACGCGGCGCCATCGACCTGCATGGCCACGGCCAGGAAGGCGAGACGGCGCCCGCCGAGAAGGCGATGCTGCAGTCGGTGCTCGATCTCGGCGACCGCACGGTGGGCGACGTGATGACCCATCGCGGTAGCGTCGTGGTGATCGACGCCGACCAGCCGATGGACGCCATCGTCACCCAGATGCTGGAAGCGCCCTACACGCGCATCCCGGTCTATCGCACAGAGGCCGACAACATCCTGGGCGTCGTCCATGCCAAGGACCTGTTCCGCGCCGTCAAGGCGGCGGGCGGTCCCGAGACGGTCAAGATCGAGGCGGTCGTGACGCCGCCCTGGTTCATTCCCGAATCGACGACGTGCTTCGACCAGCTCCAGGCGTTCCGCGCCCGGCACGAGCATTTCGCCATCGTCGTCGACGAGTACGGCGCGCTGCGCGGCATCGTCACCCTCGAGGACATCATCGAGGAGATCACCGGCGACATCGAGGACGAGCACGACGCCATCAAGCGCGGCGTGGTCCGGCGCGAGGACGGCAGCATGATCTGCCAGGGCGACGTGCCGATCCGCGACCTCAACCGCGAGTTCGGCTGGGGCCTGCCCGAGGACGTCGCCATCACCATCGCCGGGCTGGTGCTGCACGAGGCCCGGCGCATCCCCGAGGTCGGCCAGACCTATGCATTCTACGGATTCCGCTTCGAAATTCTGAAGCGCGAGGGCACCCGGATCGCCGAGTTGCGCATCGTGCCGCCCGTCGCCATACAGGCCGCCAACGCCTGAGGATCAAAAGAGAGGACCTGCCATGCCGCTTTCGCCGCCGGTCGGGCGACAGCACCTGCATACGCGTCGCGTCACCTGCCAGGGCTTTTTCCGCGAGGACGGGCTGTGGGACATCGAGGGCCACATCACCGACGAGAAGACCTACGAGCATTCCAACGAATGGCGCGGGCCGCTGAAGCCGGGTGACTTCGTGCACGACATGTCGATCCGGCTGACGGTCGACCATCGCTTCACGATCGTCGACGTCGAGGCGGTCACCGACAAGTCGCCCTACCAGATCTGTGGCAACGTTGCGCCCGACTTCAAGAAGCTGATCGGGCTGCGCATCGGCGGCGGCTTCCATCGCAAGGTGAAGGAGCGGCTGGGCGGCGTGCATGGCTGCACCCACATCGTCGAGCTTTTGGGCCCGGTGGCGACCACGGCATTCCAGACCGTGTCGTCGGGCAAGGCGCGCGACCTGACGCTGGCCCATCGCCACAAGATCGGCAAACCGCCCAAGCCCGTCGATCCCGACGCGCCCAAGCAGAAGCCTTACGTCATCGACAATTGCTACGCCTGGGCCGCCGACGGCCCGGTGGTCAGGCGCTGGGCACCTCACTTCTACACGGGCCCCGACGCCGAAGCCGTGCGCGCCGCCGCGGTCGGCAAAGACATCGAGATGGACGGTTAGCGACGCACCGAAGTCGTGACGACAAGACTGTCATCCCGAGCGTAGCGAGGGACCTTTCCTGTGGCCTTAAAGGTCCCTCGCTACGCTCGGGATGACAGCGTGCGCTTGTCCTCTTCCGGCGTCAGCGTCGTCAGCGCCAGCGCATGCAGGCCGGCATCGAGCTCGGCCTTCAGCGCGGCATAGACCAGGCGCTGGCGCGCGACGCGGCTCTTGCCTTCGAAGGCGGCCGACACGATCTCGACACGGAAATGGCTCTCGCCGCCTTCGCGGTAGCCCGAGTGACCGTGATGGCGCGAGGACTCGTCCTCGATGGCAAGACGCACGGGCGCGAACTCTGCCCGGAGCTTGTTGTCAATCGCGTTAGCGACCTTGCCCATCACTCGCCTCTCTTGCCGCGCCAATCTGTTGAACACATATTAGCCGAATGCCTCGACGGCGAGCGAAACCCTTGACGGCCACCGACGGCGCAGCGCCCCACCAACGGGTCTGCGAAGCGCCGGGCTGCAGGCTCGCCGGCGAGTTCCGCGCCCCGCGCGCCCGCGACCGGCTGAACGAGTATCGCTGGTTCTGCCTCGAGCATGTGCGCGAATACAACAAGAAGTGGGACTACTTCAAAGGCCTCGGCGCCGAGCAGATCGAGGCGCATATCCGCGCCGACACGACCTGGCGCCGCCCGGTCTGGCCGCTCGGCGCCCGCCGCAGCAATGGCCCTTATGTCCACCTCCACGACCCGTTCGACCTTGCTGACGATGCGGGGCTGGGCGAACGGCCGCACCCCAAGTTCGATGGCAGTGAGCAACTGACCCCGGCCGAGCGCACGGCCCTCGATGTCCTTGAACTTTCCTGGCCCTCGACCCGGGCGGACGTGAAATCTCGTTACAAGGAACTGGTCAAACTGCACCATCCTGACGCCAACGGCGGGGCGCGGGATGCCGAAGAAAAACTGAAGGAAATCAATGCCGCCTATTCCACTCTGCGGGCATCGGAGCACCTGCCGGCCGAGTGATTAGCCCTATTCAAGGCAGCCACGGCAATTGGTCGCTTGCAGCGCACAATTTGGCCTGCGACTATTGATTTCAACCCGCAATTTGGCGGGCTTTGTTTTGTAGGACGACTTGTGATGGCCTCTACGACGACCGCGGCCCGGCAGAACGTCTCGGGCATGCCGGATATCAAGGTTTCCGCCCGCCAGCTCTTCGGCATCGACACCGACATGGAAGTCCCGGCCTTCAGCCAGGCGTCCGAGCACGTGCCGGAGGTCGACGACGCCTACCTGTTCGACTCCGACACCACGATGGCGATCCTCGCGGGCTTCGCGCACAACCGACGAGTCATGGTCCAGGGCTACCATGGCACCGGCAAGTCGACCCATATCGAGCAGGTCGCCGCGCGCCTCAACTGGCCCTGCCTGCGCGTCAACCTCGACAGCCACATCTCCCGGATCGACCTGATCGGCAAGGACGCGATCGTGCTGCGCGACGGCAAGCAGATCACCGAGTTCCGCGAGGGCATCCTGCCGTGGGCGCTGCAGAACCCGACGGCCTTGGTGTTCGACGAGTATGACGCCGGCCGCGCCGACGTCATGTTCGTGATCCAGCGCGTGCTCGAGGTCGACGGCAAGCTGACGCTGCTCGACCAGAACAAGGTGATCCGCCCTCACCCCGCGTTCCGCCTGTTCTCGACGGCGAACACGGTTGGCCTCGGCGACACGACCGGCCTGTATCACGGCACGCAGCAGATCAACCAGGGCCAGATGGACCGCTGGTCGATCGTGACGACGCTGAACTACCTGCCGCATGACCAGGAAGTGAACATCGTCGCCGCCAAGACGCCGATGTACGACACCGAGGACGGCCGCAAGATCCTGTCCGCCATGGTGGCGCTAGCCGACCTCACGCGCGCGGGCTTCATCGCCGGCGACATCTCGACCGTGATGTCGCCGCGTACGGTGATGACCTGGGCGGAGAACGCCCGCATCTTCAACGGCGATATCGGCTTTGCCTTCCGTCTCACCTTCCTCAACAAGTGCGACGAGGTCGAGCGCTCAACGCTCGCCGAATACTATCAGCGCTGCTTCGGCAAGGAATTGCCAGCTTCGAGCGGCAAGGGCGGCAAGCTGCACTGACGAGGTGGCCTAGTGGCCAAGGATACTACGCCGATCGAGGAATTCCGGCGCGTCACCGCCACCACCATGCGGGCGGTGTCGCGCAAGGAAGTGAACGTCTCCTTCGTGCCCGACGGCGGCTCGCTGCTGGGCAGCGAGGCGCGCATCACCGTGCCGGCCCGCGACCTGCCGGTCGAGGATGTCAGCCGCGTGCGCGGCGAGGCCGATTCGATGGCGCTGAAGCTGCGCCATCACGACCGCAAGACCCATCTGCGCCGCGTGCCCCGCGGCGAGACCGCGCGGGCGATCTTCGAGGCGGTCGAGCAGGTCCGCGTCGAAGCGCTGGGCGCCCGCCGCATGGCCGGCGTCGCCGACAACCTCGCCGCCCTGTGGCGCCAGCGCTCCGACCAGCGCGGGCATGCCCGCATCAAGTCCAAGGACGACGCCCCGATCGCCGACGTGATCGGCCTGATCGCCCGTGAGCAGCTTCTGGGCGCATCGCCGCCGGAGGCCGCCAAGGCAATGGTCGACATGTGGCGCGCCGATGTGGAGTCCGCTGCCGGCCGCGACTTCCAGAAGCTGCGCGAGTCGCTGACCAACCAGGAATCGTTTGCGCGGGCCGCGCGCCAGCTCATCCGCGACCTCAAGCTCGGCGATGAATCGGCCGACCTGCAGGACGAGGACGACCAGGAATCGCAGGACCAGGAGAACGCCGACGGCCAGTCGAACGAGACCGGCGACGACCAGAGCGATTCGAGCGAAACCCACGGCTACGGCGCCCAGGGTGAGGAGAGCGAGGACGCATCGGATCAGGAAGACGCCTCCGAGACCGTCGCCGACCAGGCCCAGACCGAGATGCAGATGGGCTCGGGCGACGAGGAGGAGCCGGGCCGCGCCGAGCGTCCGTGGCTGCCGCCGGGTGCGCTGTCCAACGAGCCGCTGGGCCAGCAGTATCACGCCTAT
This sequence comes from Reyranella sp., assembly GCA_035296945.1. Classification (GTDB taxonomy): domain Bacteria; phylum Pseudomonadota; class Alphaproteobacteria; order Reyranellales; family Reyranellaceae; genus Reyranella. The sequence continues at coordinate 528 of DATGZZ010000388.1, read as the reverse complement.
ACGGTGAAGTTCGACGAGATCGTCGATGCCGACCAGCTGTGCGATGCCGAGGAGCTCGGCCGCCTGCGCAACCACCTCGACCAGCAGCTCAGCCACCTGCAGGGCGTGATCGGCAAGCTCGCCAACCGCCTGCAGCGCCGACTGATGGCGCAGCAGAACCGCTCGTGGGACTTCGACCTCGACGAGGGCACGCTCGATGCCGCCCGCCTGGCCCGCATTGTCGCCAATCCCATGCACGCCCTCTCGTTCAAGAAGGAGAAGGAGACCACCTTCCGCGACACCGTCGTGTCGCTGCTGATCGACAATTCCGGGTCCATGCGCGGCCGGCCGATCACGGTGGCGGCAATGAGCGCCGACATCCTGGCCCGTACGCTCGAGCGCTGCGGCGTCAAGGTCGAGATCCTGGGCTTCACGACGCGCGCCTGGAAGGGCGGCCAGAGCCGCGAGCAATGGCTCGCCGCCGGCAAGCCCGCCAACCCGGGCCGCCTCAACGATCTTCGCCACATCATCTACAAGCCGGCCGATGCC
>DATGZZ010000387.1:0-13283 GCA_035296945.1 Reyranella sp. | reverse complement strand
CCCCGTCCTGCATCGCCGTCAGCACGCGCTGGCCACGGCCCGTGCGCTTGCGCTGGTAGAGCGCGCTCACGATGCCCAGCGCCAGGTGCAGGCCGGTGCCCGAATCGCCGATCTGCGCGCCGGTCACCAGCGGCAGGCCGTCATGGAAGCCGGTCGTCGAGGCCGACCCGCCGGCACACTGCGCCACGTTCTCGTAGACCTTGCAGTCCTCGTAGGGCCCGGGGCCGAAACCCTTCACCGAGGCCACGATCATGCGCGGGTTGAGCGCATGGATGTGCTCCCAGGTGAGTCCCATGCGGTCGAGGGCGCCCGGCGCGAAGTTCTCGACCAGCACGTCGCAGGTCTTCACCAGGCGCTCCAGCACCTTCATGCCCTCCTTGCTCTTGGAATCGAGCGTGATGGAACGCTTGTTGTGGTTGAGCATGGTGAAATAGAGACTGTCGGCGCCTGGCACGTCCTGAAGCTGCCCGCGCGTGATGTCGCCGGTGCCCGGCCGCTCGACCTTGATCACGTCGGCGCCGAACCAGGCGAGAAGCTGCGTGCAGGTCGGGCCCGACTGGACATGCGTGAAGTCGAGGATTTTCACGCCATCCAAGGCCTTGCCGTCCTCGCCCCACGGCTTGCTCGACACCTTGGGCAGGCCGTTGCCGTTTGCCTTCTTGGCAACGAGCTTGAGGACCGACTTCTTGGCCGCCTTGGCTTTCTTGGAAGCCTTGTCCTTGCTCTTCGTCTTCTTGTCCTTCTTCTTCTTAGCCATGTTCTTCTCCGGTCGCTTGAATGTCGTTGATGTCGCGAAGACCTACTTCTTGCGCAGCTTGCTTTGCGGGTTGAGGTTGCCGATGCGGCCGCTCTCGCTGCCGGCCGCCGGATCGATCACCGCGTTGATCAGCGTGGGCTTGCGCGAGTCGAGCGCTTCGTTGACCGCGCGCTTGAGCTCGTCGGGCGAGGTGGCATTGATGCCGACGCCGCCGAACGCCTCGGCCATCTTGTCGTAGCGCGCACCCTTCACGAACGCCGTCGTCGCCGGATCAGAGCCGCCGCCGGCATTGACGTCGACGCCGCGATATATGCCGTCGTTGTTGAACACCACGACGCAGACCGGCAGCTTGTACCGGCAGATCGTCTCGATCTCCATGCCGCAGAAGCCGAAGGCGCTGTCGCCCTCGACCGCGAGGACCTGGCAGCCGGTCTCGACGGCGGCGGCGATCGCCGAGCCCATGCCGACGCCCATGACGCCCCAAGTGCCGACGTCGAGCCGCTTGCGCGGCTTGTACATGTCGATCGCACCGCGCGCGAGGTCGAGCGTGTTGGCGCCTTCGTTCACGAGGATGGTGTCAGGCCGTTCCTTGATGATGGTGCGCAATGCGCCCAGCGCGCCGTGATAGTCCATCGGCGATTTGTTGTTCATGAAGCGCGGCGCCATCTTGGCGACGTTCTCGTCGCGCTTGGCCGTGACCGTGCCGGTCCAGTCGGCGGGCGCCTTCGGCCAGCTGCTGCCCATGCCCTCGAGCAGGGCTTCGACGCACGAGGCGATATCGCCGACCACAGGGGCCGCAATCTCGACGTTGCTGTCCATTTCCTTGGGCTCGATATCGACCTGGATGAACTTCTTGGGCGCATCGCCCCAGGTCTTGCCCTTGCCGTGCGACAGCAGCCAGTTGAGCCTGGCGCCGATCATCATGACGACGTCGGAGTCCTTCAGCACCGTGGAGCGGGCAGCACCGGCGCACTGCGGATGGGTGTCGGGCAGCAGGCCCTTGGCCATGCTCATCGGCAGGAAGGGCACGCCGCTCTTCTCGACCAGGGAGCGGATGGCATCGTCGGCCTGGGCGTAGGCCGCCCCCTTGCCGAGGATGATCAGCGGACGCTTGGCTGCCTTCAGCACGTCGAGCGCGCGTTTGACCGCGGCCGGGCCGGGGAACTGCGCCGGGGCCGCGTCGACCACCTTTATCAGCGACTTGGCGCCGGCATCGGCGTTCATGACCTGGGCGAAGAGCTTGGCCGGCAGGTCGAGATAGACGCCGCCCGGACGGCCGGACACGGCCGCGCGGATGGCGCGCGCGAAGCCGATGCCGATGTCCTGGGCGTGCAGCACACGATAGGCCGCCTTGCACAAAGGCTTGGCGATGGCGAGCTGGTCCATCTCCTCGTAGTCGCCCTGCTGCAGGTCGACGACCTCGCGCTCGGACGAGCCCGAGACCAGGATCATCGGGAAGCAGTTGGTCGTGGCGTGGGCGAGCGCCGTCAGGCCATTGAGGAAGCCTGGCGCCGACACCGTGAGGCAGACGCCGGGCTTCCTGGTCAGGAAGCCCGCGATCGCGGCGGCATAGCCCGCGTTCTGCTCGTGGCGGAACGACAGCACGCGGATGCCGGCGGCCTGCGCCAGGCGGCCGAGATCGGTGATGGGGATGCCCGGCACGCCGTAGATCGTGTCGATGCCGTTCAGTTTCATCGCATCGATGACGAGGCTGAAGCCGTCCGTCAGGTCCTGGGTCTCGTCTACGGTTTCTTTGAGTGCTGCCTCGGCCATGAGTTCCTCCCGAATTCCTCTCTCAGTCCAAATAGTCGGCGTGCTTGGCGACATGCTCGGCGAGGCCGAGCGCATGCTGGCGCACCAGGTCCTCGGCGCGCTCGGTGTCGCGCGCCTCGAGCGCCTGGATGATGTTCATGTGATCGCGGATGGAGCGGTCGACGCGGTCGTCCTCGCCGATCGTGGCCCCGCGGATCATGCGCATGTGGGTGAACAGGTTCTCGGCCAGCCGGATCAGCGCCTGGTTGCCGCTGAGCTCGATGATGCTCTGGTGGAAGGCGATGTTGACCTCGGAATAGTCATCGAGCTTGGCGTGCAGCTTCTCGCCCTCGAAAGTCGCGAACATGCGCCTGAGCCCGGCGATGTCCTGGTCGCTGGCGTGCTCGGTGATCAGGCGCGCCGCCATGCTCTCGAGCGCGGCCCAGGCCTGGATCAGCTCGATCACCTCTTGCTTGGTCTTGCGCACGACGTAGATGCCGCGCCGTGGCACCGAACGCACGAAGCCTTCGCGTTCGAGCTGCGCCATCGCCTCGCGCACCGGCGTGCGCGAGATGCCGAAATCCTGCGCGAGCTGCCGCTCATCGAGTCGGATGTCGGTGCGCGAGCGATAGATGCCCGAGGACATGATGACGTTGCGCAAGGCCGCGTAGGCCTTGTCCTTGAACGTCTCCCGACTGTCGATCGGGGCGACCACCAGGCGCGCTTCGCTCATGGAAATGGCGTCCCCTCCCTGTCCACGGATCGAATACATTATTCATAATACCACGGCGGACCATCATTCAATGGTCCGCCGCGACATATTATTGCGCGCCAGCCGGTACTACGCCGCCAAGTCGTCGCCCAACCCTTCGGCTTGGCGTTCGACCAGCCGGCGGTAGATGCCGCCCTTCAGCCGCAGGAGGGCGCCATGATTGCCGTCCTCGACGATCCGGCCCTGGTCGAAGACCAGGATGCGGTCGAGCTCGCGCACCGTCGACAGGCGATGGGCGATGACCAGCGTCGTGCGGCCACGCATCAGGCTGTGCATGGCGTCCTGGATCAAGGCCTCGGACTCGCTGTCGAGGCTGGAGGTGGCCTCGTCCAGGATCAGGATCGGCGCATCGGCCAGGAAGGCGCGTGCCAGCGCCACCCGTTGGCGCTCGCCGCCCGAGAGCTTGACGCCGCGCTCGCCGACCAGTGTGGCGTAGCGCTGCGGCAGGCGCTCGACGAACACGTCGGCATGGGCAAGCCGCGCCGCCGCCTCGATCTCGCTCATGGTGGCGCCGGGTCGCCCATAGGCGATGTTCTCCGCGAGCGATCGGTGGAAGAGCACCGGCTCCTGTTGAACGATCGCCACCTGCTGGCGCAGGCTCTCCTGCGTGACCGTGGCGATGTCCTGGCCGTCGATCACGATCTGTCCGCCATCGATGTCGTATAGCCGCTGCACGAGCTTGACGAAGGTCGTCTTGCCCGAGCCCGACCGTCCGACGAGCCCCACCCTCTGGCCGGCCGGGATGCGCACCGACAACCCGTCGTAGACTTGCCGGTCGAGCGCGGGATAGCGAAAGCGCACCTGATCGAACCGGATGTCGCCGTGCCCGATCGTCATTTTCGCGGCACCTGGCCGGTTTTCCACGCCGAGTGGCCGTTCATGGAAGGCAACGAGTTCCTCCAGGTCGCTGGTCGACTTCTGGACGTTCTGCACATGGTGGCCGATGTCGCGCAGGTAGCCGTTGATCACGCCATAGGCCGTGAGCACGAAGGTGACGTCGCCCAGCGTCGCCGTGCCCTGCCACCAGAACACCAAGGCAAGGCCGATCACGACGACGCGCAGCACCATCAGGATGGCTTGCTGCAGGGTGCCGGTGAGGATGTGCCTGGTCCAGGTGACCCAGGTGCGCGTCCGCCAGCGTGCCAGCACGCGGCCGAGGTGGGCATCCTCGCGGACTTCCGCGCCGAACGCCTTGACGATGGGATTACAGCTCACAGCGTCGGCCAGTACGCCACCGAGGCGGCTGTCCCAGGCATTGGAGCGCCGGGCAGCAGGCGTGACATAGTCGAGCGACAGCTTCACCGTCACCAGCACATAGGCGGCCGATCCGACGCCGACGGCGAGGCCCATCAGCGGCCAATACCAGCCGAACAGCGCCGTCGCGCCAAGCAGCACCACGAACGACGGCCACAACGCCACCAGCACGGTGTCGTTGAGCACGTCGATGGCCCACATGCCGCGGCTCAGCTTGCGCACCGTGGCGCCGGCAAAGCTGTTGGCATGCCAGTCCGTGGAGAAGCGCTGGACGCGCCAGAAGGTCGCCTGCGCCACCTCGCTCATCATGCGCAGGGTGAAGCGCACGATGCCCTTGAACAGGCCATAGCGCAGGATCACCAGTGCCACGCCGAGGCCGACGATCGCCGCGAACGCGCGGAGCGCATCCAGCACGGCGGCATCGCGCGACCGTGCGGCATCGGCCAGGGCGTCGACCATGTGCCCGGCAAACAGCGGTACGGCGAGCTCGGCCGCCGCGATCAATACGAGGCCCGCCGCCATGACCAGTGCCAGGCGCCACTGCCGGCGCCATTGGCCGGCAACAAACCGGAGGGTGCGCAGCAACGGGTCTGTGCTTCGCTCAGTTCTGCGAGAAGTCATTGTTCGATGCCGCGCCACAAGGGCGGCGGCTCCTCAAAAGGTCGTCCGACCGTGCGCCACGACGGGGCGCGATGACGTTCGACGACGTGAATGGTCAGAAAAACGGATGCAAGCGGCCTGCGCGGCTGCCGCGGCCGGACCTAATGCCTGAAGAGGGCGAGGTCCGAGGCGCAGCCGACGGGAGTGGTGGCGTTGAACATGATAACGGTCATCAACGTCTCCCTGGCTGGATGTGCACCGAGGGCGCGCAAACTAGGCCCGGCTACCCTTTCAATCAAGGGCACCTCGATCGATTCCGCAACGAGGCTGTCGCACTGTGGCGGCGAGGCCACAGCGTCCTGCTCAGGTCGGCCGGGCGGGCGTCAGCAGGCGAGCGTAGAGGTTTGAGAGAGCCGGCCAGAACAGGGCGACCAAGCCCAACCCCATGATGGTGCTGACCAGGCCGTTGGAGAAAAAGACGCCCAGCCCGCCTTGCGAGATCAGGAGGGACTGCCGGAAGGATTCCTCGGCCTTGTCGCCCAGCACGATCGCCAGGACCAGCGGCGCCAGCGGGTAGTTGCATTTCTTCAGGAAGTAACCGGCGACGCCGAACACCAGCATCATCACCACGTCGAAGGTGTTGTTGTGCACCGTGTAGGCGCCGATGGCGCAGATCACCAGGATGATGGGCGCAATGATGCTGAACGGCACGCGCAGGATGGCGGCGAAGAACGGCACCATGGTCAGCACGATGATCAGCCCGACGATGTTGCCGAGATACATGCTGGCGATCAGGCCCCAGACGAAATCCTTCTGCTCGACGAACAGCAGCGGTCCGGGTTGCAGGCCCCAGATCAGGAGACCACCGAGAAGCACGGCGGCGGTGGGCGAACCCGGCACACCGAGCGACAGCATGGGCAGCAGGGCCGACGTGCCCGCGGCGTGTGCCGCCGTCTCGGGCGCGATCACGCCTTCGATCTCGCCGCTGCCGAATTTGTCGCCCTTGCGCGAAGTGCGCTTGGCAATGCCGTAGCTCATGAACGAGGCGGGCGTCGCGCCAGCGGGCGTGATGCCCATCCAGCAACCGATCAGGCAGGAGCGCAGCGAGGTCATCCAATAACGCGGCAGCTCCTTCCACGTCTGCCACACCACCGTGGGATTGATGCTGGCGGCCTTGCCCTTGAAGGACAGGCCTTCCTCCATGGTGAGCAGGATCTCGCCGATGCCGAACAGGCCGATCACGGCCACCAGGAAGTCGAAGCCGCTCAGAAGTTCATGCGAACCGAAGGTCAGGCGAAGCTGGCCGGTGACCGTATCGGTGCCGACGGCGGCGAGCGCGAAGCCCAGCATCATCGCGGCGATGGTCTTGGTCGGGGGCTCCTTGCCCATGCCGACGAAGCTGCAGAAGGCGAGGAAGAACACCGAGAACTTCTCCGCCGGTCCGAACTGCAGGGCAAAGCTCGCGACCAGCGGAGCGGCCAGCGTGATGACGATGACGGCGAACAGCGCGCCGACGAAGGACGAGGTGAAGGCCGCCGTCAGCGCTTCGCCGGCCTTGCCGTTCTGGGCCATCGGATGGCCGTCGAACGTTGTGGCGACCGACCACGGCTCGCCCGGGATGTTGAACAGGATGGAGGTGATGGCGCCGCCGAACAGGGCGCCCCAATAGATGCAGGACAGCAGGATGATCGCCGATGTCGGCGACATGCTGAAGGTGAGCGGCAGCAGGATCGCCACGCCGTTGGCGCCGCCCAGCCCCGGCAGCACGCCGATGATCACGCCCAGCACGATGCCGATCACCATGTAGAGCAGGTTCTGCCAGCTCAACACGACGGCGAAGCCCGCCATCAGATCGCCAATCGCTTCCATCCCCTTCGATCCCCTTTTTCTTGTCGGCCTAAAGACCGAGCATGTCCTCGAGCGGCCCCTTGGGCAGCGGCACGAGGAACCACATCTCGAACGTGAAGTACGTCAACACGGGCAGGCCGATGCTGATGGCCAAGGTCAGCGGCCAGCCGTAGCGGCCGATCCAGCGCATGAAGCCGGCGATCAGCAATGCCGACGCGAGATAGATGCCGATCCACGGGATGATGCCGACATAGATCGTGAGCGGCAGTACCACCTTGAGCACCTGTGCGATCTGCATCCAGTTCGCGAACAGCTTGCGGCTGCCGTGGGTGTAGGCGCGCACCATGTTGTAGAGGCTGGTGACGACGACGATCAGGCCGATCCAGAAGGGAAAGAACCCCGACTTCGGACCTTCCGCCCCCCAGCCGGTGCCGACCCGCAGGCTGCCGATGATGGCGATGATGCCCAACAGGGCCATGGCGGCGGCAACGCCCACTTCGACGAGATGCTGACGCGGCCCATTGGATGGACCGTCAGGGGAGTCGGACATGAACCCTTGCCCTTCAGTGCTCGGCAAAACAATGCCGGGAGGATGGCATCGCTCCCGGCAAGGTTGGTCTGGAACTTGTGATCAATTGGTTGCCAGGAAGCCCGCTTCCTTCATCAGGTCGCGATGGCGCTTCTCCTCGCCCTCGACCCACTTGGTGTAGTCGGCACCGGTCATGAAGGACTGGTTGAAGGCGCCGTCGGCCATGAGCTGCGCCCATTCCGGCGTCGCACGCACCTTCTTGAACAGCTCGACATAGTAGTCGACCGCATCCTTCGGCGTGTTCGCGGGCATGAACACGCCGCGCAGCATCAGGTATTCGATGTCGAGGCCCTGGCTCTTGCAGGTCGGGATGCTCGACCACGACAAGTCGCCCGCGATCTTCTCCTTGCCGGCGAGCTGCTTGCTGTCGAAGACGCAGAGCGGGCGGACCTTGCCGGCGCGCCATTGCGCCACGGCTTCGATCGGATTGTTCACCGTCATGTCGACATGCTTGCCGACGAGCTGGACTGCGACCTCTCCGCCGCCCTTGTAGGGCACGTAGGTGATCTTGGTGCCGGTCGCCTTTTCGAGAGCGACGGTGATGATCTGATCTTCCTGCTTGGAGCCCGTGCCGCCCATCTTGAACTGGCCCGCGGAGGCTGCCTTCATGGCGGTCACCAGCTCGGCGACCGTCTTGTAGGGCGAGTCGGCATTGACCCAGAGCACGAATTCGTCGAGCGCCAGCATCGCCACCGGCGTCATGTCCTTCCAGGAGAAGGGAATGCCGGTCGCCAGCGGCGTGGTGAACAGGTTCGACAAGGTGATGACGAGCTTGTGCGGGTTGGCCTTGGAATTCTTGATGTCGAGGAAGCCTTCGCCGCCGGCGCCGCCCGCCTTGTTCACCACCACCATGCTCTGCTTCATCAGGTTGTGCTTGGTGACGATGCCCTGGATCATGCGCGCCATTTGGTCGGCGCCGCCGCCGGTCCCGGCGGGGACGATGAACTCGACGTTGCGCGTAGGCTCCCAGGCGTTTGCCGGTGTCACGTAGAGACCAGCCGCGAGTGCCGTCATGGCAATAGCGACCGCTCGCGAACGAAGCGTGTGGGTCATGACAGTGGTTCCTCCCGAAGCACTTTTTTGTGCTAGTTCTGTGAAAACTCTACAATGATCCCGATGACCGGTCGAGCGCCGACGAACCCATGATCGACAAGCTCGAGTTCCTCATTGCCTTGGCGAGGGAAAAGAACTTCGGCAAGGCCGCCGAGCAGTGCGGCGTGACCCAGCCGACCTTTTCCGCAGGCATCAAGCAACTCGAAGACACGCTGGGCGTAATGCTTGTGCAACGCACATCACGCTTCCTCGGTTTCACCGCCGAGGGCGAGCGCGTGCTGGACTGGGCGCGCACGATCGTGGCCGATACGCGGGCCATGCGGCAGGAGGTGCGCACCCTCAAGCAGGGGTTGAGTGGCCACCTTAAGATCGCCGCCATCCCGACGGCGCTGGCCATGGTCTCGGCGCTCACCACTCCCTACCGTGCCAAGCATCCCAACGTGAAGTTCACGATCCTGTCGAGGACATCGACGGATGTGCTGTCGATGCTTGAGAATCTCGAGGTCGATGCCGGCCTGACCTACATCGACAACGAGCCGCTGGGCCGCATGCGCGCCGTGCCGCTCTACCTCGAGCAGTACCGGCTGCTGACGTCGGCCGACAGCCCCCTGGGCGAGCGCGATCAGGTCACCTGGGCCGAGGTCGGGCGCATCCCGCTTTGCCTGCTGACGCCGGACATGCAGAACCGGCGAATCATCGACAGCCTCCTGCACGCTGCCGGCAGCCGGCCCGAGCCGACGCTCGAATCCAATTCCATGATCGTGCTGTTCTCGCACGTCCGCACCGGCCGCTGGGCGAGCGTCATGCCGGAGAAGCTGGCCGACACGCTCGGCCTGACCGAGCGCCTGCGCTCGATCCCGATCATCGAGCCCGAGGCCGTGCATAAGATCGGGCTCGTCGTCCCGCCGCGTGAGCCCATGACACCTCTGGTGTCCGCGCTCGTTGCCGAGGCGACCCATCTGGCGACCAAGATGGGTTGATACACTATTACTGGTATAGTGCCGCGCGTAGCCGCAACATGTTGCTTTTATCATAGGTAAATTTGGCGATAGTTCGTCAAGTCGATAGATTTGTTCTATCGCAGCACGCGTTAGCTTTAATGCGTGCGGCCTGACCAAGGCTCAATAGCTAGGCAGCAATGGCCGGAGATCCGGCCGGTAGCCATTTGGAGTATCCCGATATGCCGGCGTGGAACGAAGCGCAGGCCAACGACATCATCCGCCGCCACGCGAATCGCGAGGGCGCGCTGCTGCCCATTCTCCACGATATACAAGCCGCGTTCGGCCACGTGCCGGCGCAAGCGGTTCCCGTCATCGCCCACGCACTCAATCTCACGCGCGCGGAGGTGCATGGCGTCGTCTCCTTCTATCATGACTTCCGTGACAAGCCGGCGGGCCGCCATGTGCTGAAGCTCTGCCGCGCGGAGGCCTGCCAGTCGGTGAATGGCGAGCGCCTGGCCAGGCAGTTCCTCGATCGCTTCGGCGTGGAGTGGGGCGGCACGACTCCGGACGGCCGCCTCACCATTGAGGCGACTTACTGCTTGGGCCTCTGCGCCTCGGGACCGTCGGCGATGCTCGACGGTGAGGTGATCGGGCGGCTGACCAAAGACTCGATCGACGACATCGCGCGCGAGGTGGGGTGATGGCCACGCGCATCTTCGTTCCGCGCGATGCCGCGGCCCGCGCCGTCGGCGCCGACAAGGTCGCCGCGGCGATTGCCGAAGAGACCAAACGCAAGGGCATCGCCGTCGAGATCGTGCGCACCGGCTCGCGCGGCCTGTTCTGGCTGGAGCCGCTGATCGAAGTCGAGACTGCGAGCGGCCGCATCGGGTTCGGTCCGGTGGCGGTGAAGGACGTGGCGAGCCTGTTCGCCGACGGCCTGCCGGCGGCGTCCCATGCGTTGTGCGTCGGGCGTCCTGAAGAGATTCCCTTCCTCAGGAAGCAGACGCGCATCACCTTTGCCCGCTGCGGCATCATCGATCCCTTGTCCCTGGCCGACTATCGCGCCCACGGCGGATGGCGCGGGCTGGAGCGGGCGAGGAGCCTCGGTCCCGCGGCGACCGTCGAAGAGGTCACCAAGTCGGGGCTGCGCGGCCGCGGCGGCGCGGGCTTTCCGACCGGCATCAAGTGGAAGACGGTCGCCGACACGGCGGCCGACCGGAAGTACATCGTCTGCAACGCCGACGAAGGCGATTCGGGCACCTATGCCGACCGCATGATCATGGAGGGCGATCCCTTCGTGCTGATCGAGGGCATGGCGATCGCGGGCTTCGCGGTCGGCGCGACCAAGGGCTACATCTACATCCGCTCGGAATATCCCGACGCCATCCGCGTCATGGAGCGCGCCATCGTGCTGGCCGAGCGCGAGGGCCTTTTGGGCGCCGAAGCCGGGTTCGACCTGGAAATGCGCGTCGGCGCTGGCGCCTATGTCTGCGGCGAGGAGACCTCGCTGCTGGAAAGCCTGGAAGGCAAGCGTGGCCAGGTGCGCGCCAAGCCGCCGCTGCCGGCGCACAAGGGCCTGTTCGGCAAGCCCACGGTCATCAACAACCTGATCTCGCTCGCCACCGTGCCGGCCATTCTGGCCGACGGCGCCGAGCACTATGCGGCGCTGGGCATGGGCCGCTCGCGCGGCACCATGCCGATCCAGCTCGCGGGCAACGCCAAGCATGGCGGCCTGTTCGAAGCGGCCTTCGGACTGACCCTGGGTGAGATCGTCGAGGACATCGGTGGCGGCACAAAGAGCGGCCGGCCGGCGCGCGCCGTGCAGGTCGGCGGCCCGCTGGGCGCCTACTTCCCGCGTAAGCTCTTCGACACGCCGTTCGACTACGAAGCCTTCGCCGCCCTCGACGGCCTGATCGGTCATGGCGGCGTCGTGGTGTTCGACGACACGGTCGACATGGCGCACCAGGCGCGCTTCGCGCTGGAATTCTGCGCCATCGAATCCTGCGGCAAGTGCACGCCCTGCCGTATCGGCTCGGTGCGCGGCACCGAGACCATGGACAAGATCATCCGTGGCGAGCGCGTCGAGGCCAACCTCGCGCTGGTCACTGACCTCTGTCAGACGCTCAAGTTCGGATCGCTCTGTGCGCTGGGCGGCTTCACGCCGTATCCGGTGATGAGCGCCATCCGGCATTTCCCCGAGGATTTCAACCGCCCGCGCCTGCAGGCTGCGGCGGAATAGGAGCAGGCCATGTCTCTCGTTCACGAGACCGATTACGGCACGCCAGCCAGCAAGTCGTCGGAGATGGTGACGCTCACCATCGACGGCCAGTCCGTCACGGTGCCTGCCGGCACCTCGATCATGCGCGCGGCGATGGATATCGGCACCCAGGTGCCCAAGCTCTGCGCCACCGACTCGGTCGACGCCTTCGGCTCCTGCCGTCTCTGCCTGGTCGAGATCCAGGGCCGCCCGGGCACACCCGCTTCGTGCACCACGCCGGTCGGCAGCGGCATGGTCGTGTCGACCCAGACCGAGCGGCTGAAGCAGATCCGCAAGGGCGTGATGGAGCTCTACATCTCCGATCATCCGCTCGACTGCCTGACCTGCGCCGCCAACGGCGACTGCGAATTGCAGGACATGGCGGGCGCCGTCGGCCTGCGCGACGTGCGCTACGGCTACGACGGCGAGAACCACACCAAGCAGGCCAAGGACGAATCCAATCCGTACTTCACCTTCGATCCGTCGAAGTGCATCGTCTGCTCGCGCTGCGTGCGCGCCTGCGAGGAAGTGCAGGGCACCTTTGCGCTCACCATCCAGGGCCGCGGTTTCGATTCCAAGGTCTCGGCCGGCATGGCCGAGCCGTTCATCGATTCGGAGTGCGTGTCGTGCGGCGCCTGCGTGCAGGCCTGTCCGACGGCGACGTTGTCCGAGAAGAGCGTCATCGACATCGGCGTGCCCGAGCATTCGGTGGTGACGACCTGCGCCTATTGCGGCGTCGGCTGCAGCTTCAAGGCCGAGATGCGCGGCGAGGAACTCGTGCGCATGGTCCCCTACAAGGACGGCAAGGCCAACCGCGGGCATTCCTGCGTAAAAGGCCGCTTCGCCTGGGGCTACGCCAACCATCGCGAGCGCATCCTGAAGCCGATGATCCGCGAGACCATCGACCAGCCGTGGCGCGAAGTGACCTGGGAAGTGGCGATCGAGCGCGTCGCTTCGGAGTTCAAGCGCCTGCAGGCCAAGCACGGCCGGCTGGCGATCGGCGGCATCACCTCCTCACGCTGCACCAACGAGGAGACCTACCTGGTGCAGAAGCTGGTGCGCGGCGGCTTCGGCAACAACAACGTCGATACCTGTGCCCGGGTCTGCCATTCGCCGACCGGCTATGGCCTCCGGACCGCGTTCGGCACCTCGGCGGGCACCCAGGACTTCGACTCGGTCGAGCATACCGACGTCGTGCTGATCATCGGCGCCAACCCGACCGACGCTCACCCGGTGTTCGCCTCGCGCATGAAGAAGCGGCTGCGCCAGGGCGCCAAGCTGATCGTCATCGACCCGCGCCGCATCGACATGGTGCGCATGCCGCACATCGAGGCGCAGTACCATCTGCCGCTGCGTCCGGGCACCAATGCCGCGGTCCTGAACGCGCTCGCCCATGTCATCGTCACCGAAGGCCTGGTGAACGAGAAGTTCGTCCGCGAATACTGCGATCTCAGCGCCTT
>DATGZZ010000386.1:0-2803 GCA_035296945.1 Reyranella sp. | reverse complement strand
CGAGCCGCGCTTCCAGCCAGTCCAAGCGCTCGTCGCACAGCGCGCCGTGGCCCTTGCCCGGGACCAGCGTGTCGAGCGCGATCAGGCGCACCGGCAGGTCCTCGACCGTGTACTGCAGGAAGCCGTTCTTCGGCAGGTAGGCGTGATCGGGGAAGGCCTCGCGCATGGCGTCGCGCGCATCGTGGTTGCCGGGGATGAGATAGACCGGCATCGGCAAGGGCGCGAGCAGCCGGCGCAGCAGGACGTATTCCTCGGGCTTGCCGCCGTCAACGAGGTCGCCCGTGGCGAGGACGACGTCAGGCTTCGGGTCGAGCGCCATGACATGCGCCACCGCGCGCTCGAGGAAACCTGTCGTGTCGATGCGCTTGTATAAAAGCTCGCCCGGCGGCTTGACGTGCATGTCGGAGATTTGCGCGATGAGCATTTGGTTCGCCTCTTAACCTCGAAACCCGTTGACGATCGGATAGCGCCGCTCGCGGCTGATGATGCGCGAGGTGATCTTCACGCCCGGCGGCGCCTGGCGTCGCTTGTACTCCGCCCCTTCGAGCAGGCGCCATACGCGATTGACCGTTGCAAGGTCGTGGCCTTCGGCGGCCAGCTCCTCGGCCGACAGGTCGCGCTCGATCAGACCCTTCAGGATGGCGTCCAGCACCGGATAGGGCGGCAGCGAATCGGAGTCCTTCTGGTCGGACCGCAGCTCGGCCGACGGCGGCTTGGTGACGATGCGTTCGGGGATCACCTTGCCCTTGCGACCCAGTGCGCCCTCCGGATGATGCGCGTTGCGCCAATGGCAGAGGTCGAACACCGTGGTCTTGTAGACGTCCTTAAGAACGTTGTAGCCGCCGCACATGTCACCGTAGAGCGTGGCGTAGCCTACCGCCATCTCCGACTTGTTGCCGGTCGTCACCACCATGCCGCCGAGCTTGTTGGACACCGCCATCAGCACGACGGCGCGGGCGCGGCTCTGGATGTTCTCCTCGGTGACGTCCTCCTTGCGGTTGCCGAACAGCGGCATGGTCATGCCGCGGAACGCCTCCATGGCCGGCTCGATGCCGACGACGTCGTAGCGCACGCCGATCGCCTCGGCGCAGGCCTTGGCGTCTTCCAGCGAATGCGCGCTGGTATAGGGCGACGGCATCATCAGCGTGTGCACGCGGTGGGGCCCCAGCGCGTCAGCCGCCACCGCCGCGGTCAGCGCCGAATCGACACCGCCCGACAGGCCGATCACGACCGACGGGAAGCCGGTCTTGTTCACGTAGTCGCGCAGGCCGAGCATCATCGCCTGATAGATCGATTCGATGTCGCTGAGCTCGGGCGCGATCGGGCCGGGCTGGCATTCCCAGCCGCCGCCATTGCGGCGGAATTCGATGGTCGCGACCTGCTCGCGGAATGAGGCGAGCTTGGCCTTCAGCGATCGGTCGGCACCCAAGGCGAACGAGCCGCCGTCGTAGACCACCTCGTCCTGTCCGCCGACCTGGTTGAGATAGACCAGAGGCAGGCCGCTCTCGACCACGCGGCTGACGGCGAGCTGCACGCGCACATCGGTCTTGCCGACCTCGTAGGGCGAGGCGTTGGGCACCAGCAGGATCTCGCCGCCGGTCTCGGAGATGCATTCGACGACGTCGGGCGTCCAGACGTCCTCGCAGATCGGCACGCCGATCCGCACGCCCTTGACGACCAGCGGCCCCGGCATCGGACCGGGCGCGAAGACGCGCTTGTCGTCGAACACACCGTAGTTCGGCAGGTCGACCTTGTAGCGCTTGCCTATGATCTCGCCTTTGTCGAGGCAGATGATGGCGTTGTAGAGCTTGCCTTCCTCGTGCCACGGCGTGGCGACGAACAGCGCCGGTCCGCCGTCCTTCGTATCCGCGCGCAATTCCTCGACCGCCTCGTGGCAGCGCTTCACGAACGACGGCTTCAGCACCAGGTCCTCGGGGAAGTATCCGGCAAGGACCAGTTCCGCCGTCAGCACCAGGTCGGCGCCTTGCTTCGCCGCCTCGGCGCGCGCGGCCCGCACCTTGGCGAGATTGCCGGCAACGTCGCCGACCTTGGGATTGAGCTGGGCGAGCGCGACCTTGAGAGACTGCGTCATCCTCTTATGCTATTTTTGAGCATAATTGGTGTCAAGCCATGGCCAGACGTCACTTCGCGGCGCCGAAGAACTGGTAAAGCGCGTAGTAGCGGACGCGCGCCTGCTCGCCCTTGTGCGCGGCATCGCAGCCTGTCGTCGGCGCCGCCCCACCCTTGGTGTCGATGCGACGGATGAAGGCCGTGTTCGCCGGCACGCCAGACCCTTCGTGGCTCTTGGCCTTGAGCAGCAACCACGGAATGGCGCCGCTCGCCGGCGCGTCGGCGCGGCCAGCGACTTCGCCGACCACGCTGCCATCGGCAAACTTCCAGGAAGGTCCCGCGAAGTGAGTACCGATCTGACGGCCCTGCTTGTCGAATAGATTGGCCTCGGGCGCCTTGAACACCCAGGCAAAGCCCTGATCCTTGGCCTCGCAGGTGTAGATCTGCACGCCGTCGGCATCGACCGCCAGCAGCGGTGGCGCGCCCTTGGGCGCCGGCACCAGCTCGTCGGCCGCGTAGGCGACGCTCGACGCGGCCAGGGCTGCGATCAGGCAGCAGGCAATCCTTCGCATGGCATTCTCCTTACTTCGCAGCGACCACTTCAACCTCGACCAGCATGCCGGGGTCGGCCAGGCCCTGCACGATCAGCAGGGTCGAGGCAGGAAACGGAGCGTTGGGGAAGTAGCGATCGCGGGTCGCGCGATAGGGGGCGATGAAGCGGCTGTCGGTCAGG
>DATGZZ010000385.1:0-5357 GCA_035296945.1 Reyranella sp. | reverse complement strand
CAGGAAACGCAGGCTCTTGCCGGCGCGCAGCAGAGGCAGGGCGCGCTCGGCGGCGCGATTGGCGGCCCGTCGGCCGGCATTGTCGCCGTCAAAGCAGAGATAAGGTTCGTCGGCGAGCTTCCACAGCTCGGCGAGCTGGCCTTCGGTCAGCGCCGTACCGAGCGGCGCCACCGCACCGGTGTAGCCCGCGCCATGCAGGGCGATCACGTCCATGTAGCCTTCGGCGACGATGACCGGCTGGTCCTTGGTGACGGCCGCGCGCGCGCGGTCGAGGCAGTAGAGGTTGGCGCCCTTGTGAAACAGCGGCGTCTCGGGCGAGTTGAGATACTTCGGTTCGCCCGCGCCCATGACGCGCCCACCGAAGGCGATCGCGCGGCCGCGTCGGTCGTTGATGGCAAACATCACGCGGCCGCGGAAACGGTCGTAGGGCTCGCGGTTGTTGTCGTCGGGCTGGATGGCGAGTCCGGCCTCGACGATCTTGTCGATCGGCACGTTTTCTCGCTTTAGGTGCGACAGCAGCCCGTCGCGCGAATCAGGTGCGAAACCCAGGCGGAAGTCGTCGATGGTCGCATCCTCGAGGCCACGGCCACGCAGATAGTCGAGACCTTGCCGTCCAACGGGCAGCCGCAATTGCTTCTGGAACCAGCGCGCGGCCTCTTCGACGACCTGTTGCAACGTCGAGACGCGCTCGGCGCGCTCGCGCTCGACCGGCGTGGCGCGCGGCACCGGCAGGTTGACCTCGCGGGCGAGCTTCTCGACCGCCTCGGGAAACGACAGACCTTCGGTCTTGATGACGAAGTCCACGGCGTCGCCCTTCTCGTGACAGCCGAAGCAGTAGAAGAAGGCCTTCTTGTCGTTGACCGTGAAGGACGGTGTCTTTTCGTTATGGAACGGGCAAAGGCCCGAGTATTCCGCGCCTGACTTGCGTTTCAGCGAGACCTTGCGGCCGACGACCTCGGACAGGCTGAGGCGCGCGCGCAGTTCATCGAGGAAGCCCGGGGGGAAGGCCATGGCGCACTGTAAGGCGCGGCGGACACCGAATGTAGGGTCGGTTGATACCCGGCTCGGGATAACGGGGATTGCTGTCACTGACAGCAGCGGGCCGGTCTCTATACGGCACGAAATAATACTATGGTTATTGATCGACCACTGGAGTTGTGCTAGACTGAGGCCTGCCAGGTCGCTCTATGCATCGTCTGTTCGACTTCGAAACCAACTCAAGCTCCTCTCCCCCTAATGTGGGAGAGGAGCTTGAAGGGGGTAGCGCAAAATGCGGAAATTAGCCAGCCAGCGCCTTCTTTACCGCCGCCGATGCCTTGGCGAAGTCCATCTGGCCGGCGTACTTGGCCTTCAGCACCGCCATCACGCCGCCCATGTCCTTGACCGTCTTGGCGCCGGTGGAGGCCATGGCCTCGGCGACGGCGGCCGCCACGGCGGCCTCGTCCATCTGCTTGGGCAGGAAGCGCTCGATGACGGCGATCTCGGCCTTTTCCTTCGCGGCGAGCTCGGGCCGGTTGCCCTTCTCGTAGAGCTCCACCGATTCGTTGCGCTGCTTGATCATGCCCTGCAGCATCGAGAGGATGCGGTCGTCGGCCACGCCCTCGCGGCTGGCTTCGGTGCGGGCGGCAATGTCCACTTCCTTGAGCTTGGCCAGGATCAGCCGGACGGCGCCTACCGTGGTCATGTCGCGGGCGCGCATGGCATCCTTCAGCGCCTCGGCCAGATTATTGCGCAGCATGGTTTGGTCCCGATCGATTGAAGGGCGGAAACTAATCGCCTGCGGCGCTGTTGGCAAAGCAAATAAGTTATTGAAAACACTTGTGAATTAGCCGCTTGCAGTGTCTTGACCCTGTGCGACCGCTTGGTTACAACCCGCGCGGCTCGCAGGTCGCCTTCCCGGGCGAGGTCGGGCGAGCCGAAAGAGCGGAAATTCATTATGGCAAACCTCAAGACCGCCGGCGCGATTGACGCCGCGCCGCGTTGGGCCACGGCCGCGCTGGTGCTGGCTGACGGCGCGGTGTTTTGGGGCAAGGGCGTGGGTGCTGCCCGCCACGCGGTGGGCGAAGTCTGCTTCAACACCGCGATGACCGGCTACCAGGAGATCATCACCGATCCTTCCTATGCCGGACAGATCATCACGTTCACCTTCCCCCATATCGGCAATGTCGGCACCAACCTCGAGGACATCGAGACCATCACCCCGGCGGCGCGTGGCGTCGTGTTGCGCGGCGACATCACCGAGCCCGCCAACTGGCGCTCGACCAAGCCGCTGGACGATTGGCTGAAGAGCCACAATCTGCCCGGCATCTGCGATATCGATACCCGCGCCCTCACGCGGCGGATCCGCGACAAAGGCCCGCCCAACGGCGTGGTCGTGCATGCGCCCGACGGCAAGTTCGACATCCCCAAACTGCGCAAGATCGCCCAGGACTGGCCGGGTCTCGACGGCATGGATCTCGCCATCGAGGTCACGACCAAGCAGACCTATCAGTGGGATGAGACCAAGTGGGCGCTGGGCAAGGGTTACGGCAAGCTCGGCAAGCCCAAGTACCACGTCGTCGCCGTCGACTACGGCGCCAAGCGCAACATCCTGCGCTGCCTGGCCAACGCCGGCTGCAAGGTCACGGTAGTGCCGGCGACGGCCACCGCCGAGGATATCCTGCGCCACAAGCCCGACGGCGTGTTCCTGTCCAACGGCCCGGGCGATCCGGCGGCGACGGTGGGCTACACGGTGCCGGCCATCCAGGGCGTGCTCGACAAGAAGGTACCGCTGTTCGGCATCTGCCTCGGCCATCAGCTGCTGGCGCTCACCATCGGCGGCAAGACACGCAAGATGGAGCGCGGTCATCGCGGCGCCAACCAGCCGGTCAAGGACCTGACCACCGGGAAGGTCGAGATCACGTCGCAGAACCACGGCTTCTGCGTCATTCCCGAATCGCTGCCCAAGACAGCCGAGGTGACGCACGTCTCGCTGTTCGATGGCATCAATGAAGGCCTGCGCTGCACCGACAAGCCGGCCTTCTCGGTGCAATACCATCCCGAGGCCTCGCCCGGCCCGACTGACAGCCATTATCTGTTCGATCGCTTCGTCGAGATGATCGACAAGAACAAGGGCAAGAAGTAGCCGAATGCCCAAGCGTACAGACATCAAGAGCATCCTCGTGATCGGCGCCGGGCCGATCGTCATCGGCCAGGCCTGCGAGTTCGACTATTCGGGCGTGCAGGCCTGCAAGGCGCTGAAGGACGAGGGCTATCGCGTCATCCTGGTGAACTCCAACCCGGCCACGATCAGGACCGATCCGGGCCTGGCCGATGCGACCTACGTCGAGCCGATCACGCCCGACATGGTGGCCCGCATCATCGAGAAGGAGAGGCCGGACGCCGTCCTGCCGACCATGGGTGGCCAGACCGCGCTCAACACCGCCATGGCGTTGCATCGCGACGGCCGGCTCAAGAAGTTCAAGGTCGAGCTGATCGGCGCCAATGCCGAGGCGATCGACAAGGCCGAGGATCGGCTGCTGTTCCGCGAGGCCATGACCAAGATCGGGCTGGACTGCCCCAAGAGCGAGGTCGTGCACAATCGCGAGGAGGCGATCAACGCGATCGAGCATATCGGCCTGCCGGCTATCATCCGCCCGTCCTTCACCCTGGGCGGCACCGGCGGCGGCATCGCCTACAACCGCGACGAATATTTCGACATCGTGCAGGGCGGCATCGACGCCTCGCCGGTCGGCGAGGTGCTGGTCGAGGAATCGGTGCTGGGCTGGAAAGAGTACGAGATGGAGGTTGTGCGCGACCGTCGCGACAACTGCATCATCATCTGCTCGATCGAGAACGTCGATCCGATGGGCATCCACACCGGCGATTCGGTGACGGTGGCACCGGCGCTGACGCTGACCGACAAGGAATACCAGATCATGCGCGACGCCTCGATCGCGTGCCTGCGCGAGATCGGCGTCGATACCGGCGGCTCGAACGTGCAGTTCGCGGTCGATCCCGAGACCGGCCGCATGGTCGTGATCGAGATGAACCCGCGCGTGTCGCGCTCCTCGGCGCTGGCGTCGAAGGCGACGGGCTTCCCGATCGCCAAGGTCGCGGCGCGGCTCGCCGTCGGCTACACGCTCGACGAGCTCCTGAACGACATCACCGGCACGACGCCGGCTTCGTTCGAGCCCACGATCGACTACGTCGTCACCAAGATGCCGCGCTTCGCCTTCGAGAAGTTCCCCGGCGCCGAGGCACTGCTCACCACCTCGATGAAGAGCGTGGGTGAGGCGATGTCGATCGGCCGGACCTTCCAGGAATCGCTGCAGAAGGCTCTGCGTTCGATGGAGACGGGCCTCACCGGCCTGAACGAGATCGAGATCGCGGGCGCACCCGACAAGAGCGCCGTCGTCGGCGCGCTGGCGCGCCCGACACCGGACCGGGTGCTGGTGATCGCCCAGGCCTTCCGCCATGGCCTCTCGGTCGAGGAGATCGCGCACGCCTCCAAGTACGAGCCGTGGTTCCTGCGCCAGATCGAGCAGCTCGTGAAGATCGAGGCCGAGGTCCGCGCCAAGGGCCTGCCGAAGGACGCCAAGGACTTCATCGACCTCAAGAAGAAGGGCTTTTCGGACGAGCGACTGGGAGAGCTCACGGGCCGGTCCGCCGCCGATGTCGCCAAGAAGCGGCGTGCGATGGGCGTTCGTCCGGTGTTCAAGCGCATCGACACCTGCGCCGCCGAGTTCGCCTCGCGCACGCCCTACCTCTACTCCTGCTACGAGGGCGATGGGCTGAGGCCAGCCGAGTGCGAGGCCGAGCCGACCGACCGGCGCAAGGTCATCATCCTGGGTGGCGGGCCGAACCGCATCGGCCAGGGTATCGAGTTCGACTATTGCTGCGTCCATGCCGTCTACGCCCTGCGCGAGGCCGGCTACGAGACCATCATGGTCAACTGCAACCCGGAGACCGTCTCGACTGACTACGATACCTCCGACCGCCTCTATTTCGAGCCGCTGACGGCCGAAGACGTGATCGAACTGGTCGAGGTCGAGCGCCGGAATGGCGAGCTGCTGGGCCTGATCGTGCAGTTTGGCGGCCAGACGCCGCTCAAATTGGCCAAGCCGCTGGAGGCCGCCGGCATCCCGATCCTCGGGACCTCGCCCGACGCCATCGACCTGGCCGAGGATCGCGAACGGTTCCAGCAACTGCTGCACCGCCTGGAGATCGCCCAGCCCGTCAACGGCATCGCCCGCTCGCGCGAGGAGGCGATCGCGGTGGCCGAGCGGATCGGCTATCCGGTGCTGACCCGGCCCTCCTACGTGCTCGGCGGCCGGGCGATGGAGATCGTCGACGGCCCCGCCCAGCTCGACGATTAC
>DATGZZ010000384.1:0-2395 GCA_035296945.1 Reyranella sp. | reverse complement strand
TGCTGCTGCAGGGCGACCCGCCCAATCCCGTCGACGTGCCGTCCGGCTGCGCCTTTCATACGCGCTGCCCGTTCGCGGCGGCGCAATGCCGCGCCGAGACGCCTCCGCTGCGGCCGCTGGCCGACGGCCGGCAGGTCGCCTGCCACCGTGTCGACGAGTCGGCGCTTCAGGTCGCCGCCTGATGCTGCTGTTCGCTACGTCCCGGCTGCTCCGCGCCGCCCTCACTATCCTGTTCGTCATGACCTTCGCCTTCGTGGTGCTGCGGCTGTCAGGCGATCCGGCTCTGCTGATCATGTCGGTCGACGCACCGCCCGAGGCGATAAAAGCCTTCCGCCAGGCCTGGGGCCTCGAGCGGCCGATGTGGGACCAGTACCTGTCCTACATCGCCCATGCCTTCACCGGCGACTTCGGCAAATCGATGCGCGATGGCCGTCCCGCCATGGATCTGGTGATGGAGCGCGTGCCGGCGACGCTCGCCATCACCTTGCCGGCCCTGGCGCTCAAGATCGGCCTCGGCATCCCGGCCGGCATCTACGCCGCCCTGCACCGCAATTCCTTCGCCGACCGCCTGACCATGGCGGTGTCGGTCGCGGGCTTCACCATGCCGAGCTTCGTGCTGGCGCTGCTGCTGGTGCTGGTGTTCGCCGTCAACCTGGGCTGGCTGCCGGCGAGCGGCGCAGACTCACCCAGCCATGCGATCCTGCCCATCATCACCCTGGGGGCCGCGGGTGCCGCCATCATGGCGCGCTTCACCCGCTCGGCCATGCTGGAAGTGCTGGGCCAGCCCTATATCCGCGCCGCCTCGGCCAAGGGCGTCGAATGGCGGCGCGTCATTTCCCACCACGCGTTGCCCAACGCCGCCATCCCGACCGTCACCATCATCGGCTTCATGATCGGCAGCCTGGTGGCGGGCGCCGTGGTGGTCGAGAGCGTGTTCGCCTGGCCCGGCGTCGGCCGCCTGTTGGTCTCGGCCGTGGCCAACCGCGACCTCGCGGTGGTGCAGGCAATCCTGATGGTGATCGCGGCCTGGATGGTGATGGCCAACTTCACCGTCGACATCGCCTATGGCTGGCTCGATCCGCGCGTGCGCGATGCGGCGGCGGGACACTGACATGGCGGTACGCGACGCCCTGCCCGCTCCGCTGCCGCTCTCGACCCCACCCTCGATATTGGGCACGATCGCCCGCCGGGTCGCGCGCCTGCCGTTCGCCGTCAGTCTGGCCACGCTCTGGCTGGCCCTGATGGTGGTGATCGCGCTGGGCGCCGATTTCCTGCTGCCCTATTCCATCACCGCCTTCGACCTCAAGGCGCGACTGGCGCCGCCGGTCCTGTTCGGCGGCACCTTTGCCCATCCGCTGGGCACCGACGAGCTCGGCCGCGACGTCTTCTCGCGACTGATCATGTCGATCCGCATGAGCCTGCTGATCGCCCTGTTCGGCACCTTGATCGCCACGACCCTGGGCACGGCACTGGGCATTCTTGCCGCCCATTTCCGCCGCTACGTCGAGACGGTGATCCTGATGGCCATCGATTTCCAGGCCAGCATGCCGTTCATGATCATCGCGCTGTCGGTGCTGGCCTTCTTCGGCAACACCCTGCCGCTGTTCATCGGCCTGATGGGTTTTCACTCGTGGGAACGCTACGCCCGCATCACCCGCGGCCTGACGCTCGCCGCCAACGAGCAGGGCTATGCCTCGGCAGTGCGCCAGCTCGGCGCCGGCCCGGGCCGCATCTACGGCCTGCACATTTTGCCGAACATCGCCTCGACCCTGATCGTGTCGATGACGCTCACCTTCCCCGAGATCATCCTGCTGGAAAGCGGGTTGTCCTTCTTGGGACTCGGCGTCCAACCGCCCCTCACCTCGCTCGGCAACATGGTGGGCTACGGCCGCGAGTACATCACCCGCGCGCCCTGGATCATGCTGGCGCCGGCCACGGTGATCGTATTGACGACGCTCTCGATCAGCCTCTTGGGCGACTGGCTGCGCGACAAGCTCGACCCGACGCTCAGATAGCTGGGGGCGCGCGACTCCAGTCGCGCGTCTTTGTCGAGGCAAGAGAAGATCGCGCCACTGGAGTGGCGCGCCCCCAGCGTCACTCGATGCCGAGATAGACCTTTTGGACGTCGGGATTGCCCGCCATCTCGGCGGCCGGGCCCTGCAGCACCGTGCGGCCGACCTGCAGTACGTAGGCGTAGTCGGCGGCCTCCAGGGCGAGATCGACCGACTGTTCGGCCAACAGGATGGTCTGGCCGTCTTTGTGCAGGGCGGCGAAGGCGTCGTACATGGCGTCGACGACGGTGGGTGCGAGCCCCAGGCTCGGCTCGTCGAGCAGCAGGAGCTTGGGCTCGCTCATCAGCGCGCGGCCGACCGCCAGCATCTGGCGCTCGCCGCCC
>DATGZZ010000383.1:0-3546 GCA_035296945.1 Reyranella sp. | reverse complement strand
AACCTGCAGCGCCAGGTCATCCATCGCACCGCGGATATCGGCACGGCCAAGGTCGACAG
This sequence comes from Reyranella sp., assembly GCA_035296945.1. Taxonomy (GTDB): domain Bacteria; phylum Pseudomonadota; class Alphaproteobacteria; order Reyranellales; family Reyranellaceae; genus Reyranella. The sequence continues at coordinate 3,487 of DATGZZ010000383.1, read as the reverse complement.
CGCGCGCCGCGCGTTGTCGGACATCAATCCCGAGGTGCGCGTCGAACCGCACGGTGAGCGACTTACCGCGGCGAATGCGGAGCGCGTCATCGCCGGCTACGACATCGTGGCCGACGGCAGCGACAACTTCGCCACGCGCTACCTGCTGAACGACGTCTGCTATCGCCTGAAGAAGACTCTCGTGGCCGCCGCCATCCTGCGCTTCGACGGCCAGATCTCGACCTACAAGGCCTGGCACGGCGCGGGCCATCCCTGCCTGCGCTGCCTGTTTCCCGAGGCGCCGTCGGAAGACGCCGTGCCGAGCTGCGCGCAGGCCGGCGTTCTAGGCGCGCTGGCCGGCACCCTGGGCGCGCTGCAGGCGACCGAAGTGGTCAAGGAAATCCTCGGCATCGGCCGATCGCTCACTGGCCGCCTCTTGATGTACGACGCGCTCGCGGGCTCCTTCGACGAGATGACGATCGCCAAGCGACCCGACTGTCCGACCTGTGGGGCGCGATGAAGTCCCCCGACGGCGGCATCTCGGTGATCGTGCGCGCGGGCGACTATGAGAGCGTGCATTATGCGCTGGCGCTGGCCGCGGCGGCGCTCGCCGTCAACAAGCCGGCCGTGCTGTTCTTCACCATGGCCGGCATCCGCGCCCTCGAGGGACCGCCGCCGCCGCTCACCGACTGGCATCGCGACGCCATCAACCGCAAGGCCGGCGTCGGCGACTTCGAGACCTTGCTGGAAGCCTGCGTCGAGCTTGGCGCGCGCTTCATCGTATGCGAAATGGGCCTGCGCTCGCTCGGCATCGACCGCGCCGGCCTGCGCGCCGACGTTCCCTTCACGGTCGCGGGCATCGTGACCTTGCTGGAAGAAACCAAGCCGGGCATGCACCTGGTCACGCTGTAGAAGATCAATCAGGAGACTTCATGACATCCGCTGCCTACGACGTGCTGGGAATCGGCAACGCCATCGTCGACGTCCTCTCCCGCGCCGACGACGCCTTCCTGAGCAAGCACGGCCTGGTCAAGGGCAGCATGATGCTGATCGACGAGCAGCGCGCCGACACGCTCTATGCCGCCATGGGCCCGGGCGTCGAAGTCTCGGGCGGCTCGTGCGGCAACACCATGGCGGGCGTCGCCTCGTTCGGCGGCAGGGGCGCCTACATCGGCAAGGTGCGCGATGACCAGCTCGGCCAGGTGTTCGGCCATGACCTGAAGTCGATCGGCGTGTCGTTCGAGACCCAGAGCGCCACCTCCGGCCCGGCGACGGCGCGCTGCCTGATCCTGGTGACGCCCGACGCGCAGCGCACCATGAACACCTATCTCGGCGCCTGCACCGGGCTTGGCCCCAGCGACATCGACACCAAGCTCGTGGGATCGGCGCAGGTGACGTACGTCGAGGGTTATCTGTGGGACGCGCCCGAGGCCAAGAAGGCGGTGCTGAAAGCCTTCGATGCCGCGCATGCGGCGGGCCGGCAGGTCTCGATCACGCTGTCGGACTCCTTCTGCGTGAACCGCTATCGCGATGAGTTCCGCGACCTGGTGCGCAACAAGGTCGATATCCTGTTCGGCAACGAAGCCGAGATCAAATCGCTCTACGAGGTCGAGACCTTCGAGGAAGCGCTCGAGGCTGCGCGCAAGGAAGCCAAGATCGCGGCCCTCACGCGCAGCGAGAAGGGCTCGATCGTGATCAAGGGCAGCGAGACCTATTCCGTGCCCGCGGCTCCCGTCGCGAAGGTGGTCGACACGACCGGCGCCGGCGATCTCTACGCCTCGGGCTTCCTGTTCGGCCTCACACAGGGCAAGCCGCTGGCCGAGTGCGCGCGGCTGGGCGGCATCGCCGCGGCCGAGGTCATATCCCATGTCGGCGCCCGGCCCGAGCAGGCGCTGCGTGGTCTGATTTGAGCTTCGCCCAGTCCGTCCAGTCGACCTGGGGGCGCTGGCTCAAGGCGGCCGAGGTCTATCGCGACCGCCGCCAGCTCATCATCCTGCTGATGGGCTTTGCCAGCGGCATGCCGTTCCTGCTGACCGGCGCGACGCTGACCTATTGGATGAGCCGGACCGACGTCAATCTCACGACCATCGGCCTGTTCGCCCTGGTCGGCACGCCCTACGCTTTCAAGTTCGCCTGGGCGCCGCTGGTCGATCAGATGCCGCTTCCCCTGCTCGACCGATGGCTCGGGCGGCGGCGCAGCTGGATGCTGCTGGCCCAGGTCGGAATCCTGGTGTCGGTCGTGCTGCTCGCCTGGAGCGATCCTGCCCGCACGCCGTGGTTCACCGCCGCCGCCGCGGTGCTTGTCGCCTTCTTCTCGGCCACGCAGGACATCGCGGTCGATGCCTATCGCATCGAGATCCTGCGCGACGAGGAGCAGGGTGCGGGCTCGGCGACGACGCAGCTCGGCTACCGCATCGCGCTGTGGATCGTCGACGCCATGTCGCTGCTGCTGCCGAGCCTGCTGCCGTGGCCGGTCGTGATCAGCCTGATCGCGCTCCTGATCGTGATCGGCATGGTGACGGTGCTCTATGCCAAGGAACCCAAGGTCGAGCGGCCGGCGCTCGACTCGACACAGGCCTGGGTCAAGCAGGCGGTGGTCCGTCCGTTTGCCGAGTTCCTGGCCTACCGCGGCTGGTTCGTCATCCTGCTGTTCGCGCTGCTCTACAAATACGGCGATGCGCTGGGCGGCACTATGGCGCGGCCGTTCTTCAACCAGATGGGCTTCTCCGGGCCCGAGATCTTCGGCGTGACCAAGAGCTTCGGCGTCGCCGCGACCATTTTCGGCGGCCTGGCCGGCGGCATCGTCGTGGCGCGCTATGGCCTGTTCAAGGCGCTGCTGGTCGCCGGCATCCTGCAGGCGATCACCAACCTCCTGTTCTCGTGGGTCGCGGTCGAGCCGCGCGATCTCGTCGTGCTGACGCTCGCCATCACCGCCGACAACTTCACCGGCGCGTTGGGCGGCGTGGCCTTCATCGGCTACCTGTCGAGCCTGTGCACCGCCGGCATGGCGGGCACGCAGTATGCGCTGCTGACCTCGCTGATGGCGTTCGGCCGCACGACCATGTCGGCCGGCGGCGGCTGGCTGGCAGCGCAGATGGGCTGGGTCGAGTTCTGGATCGCCACGACGTTGATTGCCATCCCTGGCCTGCTGCTGCTGTTGTGGCTCTGGCACGTGAGCCAAAAGAAAACCCCTCCTTCCGTGAAGAAGGAGGGGCAGTAAATCGGCCTCGGGGTGTCATCCGAGCCGGGGGAACCGGCCCATTCCGGAGCGGGGCGTGGGGTTGCCGGCCGGGAACGGGCAGTTCGGGTTTAGACCCCGGACGCTACAAAACCGTGACGGGCTGTGTGGATAAAGGCGATCAACCCGGCGTCGCGTCGAGGGCGTAGCCGGCGGCGCGCACGGTGCGGATCAGGTCGGCCTGCTGCTCGCCGTTGAGCGCGATGCGCAGGCGGCGGATGTGCACGTCGACGGTGCGCGCCTCGACATAGACGTCCTTGCCCCATACCG